>DSAS01000053.1 GCA_011046365.1 Fidelibacterota bacterium | reverse complement strand
TTACAATAAAGCCACCGATGCCGGGATTACCCTCGTCTGGCAAAACCACGGCATCGTCAAAACAGTCATCGACCCGATCAAAATTGAAGAGTGTCTGATCAATATTCTTGAAAATGCCATCACGGCAACTCCTCCCAACGGAGAAATTGAGATCAGTTTAATGACAAATCCCAGGGAAATAGTTATTACAGTCAAAGATACCGGAAGCGGGATTCCGGAAGAAAAACTCCCAATGATTTTCAATTTATACTTTACCACAAAATCCAACGGAACGGGGCTGGGACTGGCCCATGCAAATCAGATTATCTCTGAACATGGCGGCAAGATCCGGGTTGAGAGCCAGGTAAATAAAGGAACAACTTTCACAATAATTTTACCCAACAACTATGCAAACAAATAAAATCGATCTCTCTGTATTACTCATTGATGATGATGCCTCCCATCGGGAAGTGCTCAGCGGATTCCTGGAAAAACTTGGCTGTCAGGTTGACAGTCATGAATCCGGCGAAAAAGGAATGGCCGCTTTAAAAAACCGTTATATCGATATCGTCATTACCGATTTTCGCATGACAGGTATGAACGGTCTCGAAGTGTTAAAGCAGGTCAAAGACATCAGCAGCGAAATTCAGGTAATCATTCTGACGGCATACGGAACTATTGAAGATTCCGTTGAAGCCATGAAGCACGGCGCCTGGGACTACCTTTCGAAACCAGTTGATCTCGACGAATTGGAATTTAAACTCAAAAAAGTCGCCGAGCACAAGATTCTGAAAAAAGAGAATGAAATCCTGCGTTTTCAGGAACCGCGAGAGAATGTTGTTTCCGATATTGTTTACAAGAGTAAACAGATGGAAAAAGTGCTCAATCTGGTTGCCAGGGTGAGCAGTAGTCAATCGGCGATCCTGATTCTGGGTGAAAGCGGAACCGGCAAAGAAATGGTCGCTAAAGCCATTCACCAGACATCTCCCCGTAAGAACAAACCTTTCGTGGTGGCAAACTGCGCCGCCATTCCGGAAGCTCTGTTTGAAAGTGAACTCTTTGGCCGGGAAAAGGGGGCTTATACCGGCGCCCATGAAAATTTTAAAGGCCGTTTTGAAATCGCCGATGGCGGAACCCTTTTTCTTGACGAAGTTGCTGACATTCCCTTCAACATTCAGGTCAAGCTTCTGCGCTTTATTCAGGAAAAAGAATTTCAACGCCTGGGTTCGACGCAGGTTATCAGATCCGATGTCCGGATCTTATCCGCCACCAATGTTAATATCGAACAATTGGTCAAAGAAGGAAAGTTTCGCTCCGACCTTTTTTTCCGTTTGAATGTCATTCCCATCGAAATCCCGCCATTACGCAAGCGCCGCGAGGACATTCCGTTGCTTGTTAATCACTTTATTTACAAGCATTCGCAGATAAATAAAAGCCGGGCCAGAGAAATCTCCTCAGAAGGGCTTGATCTGTTGATGCGCTACGATTATCCGGGTAATGTCCGGGAGCTGGAAAATATTATCGAGAGAGCGGTAATTTTAGCACGCGGTTCAATTATTACCCGTGATGATCTGCCCCTGGATACCAGCGTCAGCATCGGCGTAACACTTTCTAAAAGTCTGCCGGACCAGGTCGGGGAACTGGAAAAATCATTGATCCGGAAAGCGCTGCAGCAAGCCAATGGAGTTCAGGCCAAAGCCGCAGAGCTCCTGGGTATTACCGACCGAATGCTACGGTATAAGCTGATGAAATACAACCTTCAAAAATGATATCTGAGTACTGAAATATTGCCTGTCGTTACGCTTATTGCGCCAGTTTATCCTTGAGAAAATTTAGGACCATGTCTTTGGATATGCGTATCTGTTCCAATGTATCCCGATCGCGCACGGTTACCGTTCCATCTTCGAGGGTCTGCGAATCCACCGTAATTCCAAATGGCGTTCCGGCCTCGTCCTGACGACGATAGCGGCGCCCAATCGAGCCGCCCTGATCATAAAAGGTATTCATATATTTTTTTGTATCGTGGTAAATCGCCATGGCAATATCCGGCATTCCGTCGCGGTTTACTAAGGGTAAAATGGCGGCTTTGATTGGTGCCAGTTTCGGGTCCAGATGCAGCACGGTCCGCGTGTCCTTTTCCAGTTCTTCCTCTTCATAGGCATCCACCAGACAGGTCAGCAGCGTCCGGTCAACGCCGGCGGACGTCTCAACGATATACGGGAGATACCGTTCCCGGCTTTCATCATCAAAATACGTCAAATCTTTGCCGGAGTATTCCTGGTGTCTGGACAGGTCAAAATCCATCCGGTTGTGGACACCTTCCAGCTCTTTCCAGCCGATGGGAAACTCATACTGAATGTCGAAAGCGGCTTTGGCATAATGCGCCAGCTCTTCCGGACCGTGCTGATGGAAGCGCAGCTTCTCCCTCCGGATACCGATACGGTCATAAAAATCAATCCGTTTCTGTTTCCATTCCTCAAAATATCTGTCGTCATCACCGGGTTTGACGAAAAACTGCATCTCCATCTGTTCAAATTCCCGGGTACGGAAGATAAAATTCCCCGGCGTAATCTCATTGCGGAAGGCTTTCCCGATCTGGGCAATTCCAAAGGGAATTTTCAGGCGCGAGGAGTCCATTACGTTTTTATAATTGACATAAATTCCCTGCGCAGTTTCCGGTCGCAGATAAATCACCGCCGCATTCTCCTCCACGGCACCCATGTGCGTTTTAAACATCAGGTTGAATTGACGGGCGTCAGTCAACGAGCCCTTGGTGCCGCAGATGGGGCACTGTTTCAATGCCAACAGCTCCGGCAGAATGTCATCCTCCCGAAAGCGGTTTTTGCATTGTTTGCAATCCACCAGCGGATCGTGGAAACCTGCGACGTGTCCCGAGGCTTCCCACACCTTGGGATGCATCAGAATGGCGGCATCCAGACCGACGATGTTGTCATGCTCATAGACCATCGCCTGCCACCAGATATTCTTGATGTTGTTTTTTAGTTCGACGCCCAGCGGTCCGTAGTCATAACAGGCGTTTAGCTTGCCATAAATTTCACTGGACTGGTAGATGTAGCCGCGCCGTTTGCATAGCGAAACGATTTTATCCATGGTTACCTTTGTCATTGACTCCTCCGATTGGCGTAAACTGTCGTCATTCCGGATTTATTCGGCGTCGTTATATTCGGTTTTACATTTCGGGCAAATAATAATCGTCCCTTTACTGCGGGTCTCTTTGCGCTCCAGAATGCCGTAACCGCAGTTGGTACAGGTCTGTGCAATCGGCTCGTTCCAGGTGGCGAATTTGCATTTTGGATAGTTACTGCAGCCGTAAAAAGTCTTGCCGCGACCGGTGCGCTTCTCTACCAGCTGCCCGTCGCAATCCGGTTCCGGACAGTTGATGTTCAAAGTAAACGGTTCGGTGGTTTTGCATTTCGGGTAATTGCTGCACGCCCAGAATCTTCCATAGCGCCCCTGTTTGACAACCATTAATCCGCCGCAATTCGGGCACCTTTTTTCAGGTAACTCCTGCGTCGGGGTATCTCCGTCCAGCGGTCTGGTATTGCGACATTCCGGGAACCCGGAACAAGCCAGAAATTTTCCGTTCTTACTCCATTTAATCACCATCGGGCGACCACAGCGTTCACAGACCTCGTCCGTAACCTCCTGCAATCCGGCTTTGATGGTTTTCTTCTTATCGTCCAATTTATTCAGCGATTTTTCAAATGATTTATAAAATTCACGAATGACGGTCAGCCAGTCCTTTTTATTGCCTTCGACCTCATCCAGCTCCTCCTCCATGCGGGCGGTAAATCGGACGTTAAAAATGTCGGGCATGTTTTCTACCAAAATTTTATTGACCGTCCGACCCAGTTCTGTCGGCTGCAGAAAGCCCTTGACGCGCTCGACGTATTTGCGGGTCAGGATGGTGGTGACAATGCTGGCGTAGGTGCTCGGGCGACCAATCCCCAGGCTGTCTAGCTCTTTGATTAGCGTCCCCTCGCTGAAACGGGTAGGTGGCTCGGTGAATTTCTGCTCGGGATGCAGTGCGAGCAGAATTAACTGCTCACCTTTGGAAAGTTTCGTCGGCAGTTTGGATAGGCTGTCTTCCGGCGACTCTTCACGCCAGGCACGCAGATAACCATCAAAAATCAACTCGCTACTGCCGGCTCGGAACAGATAGCTTCCGGCGGTGATATCCACATTCCGCTGTTTATAGCGGGCAGGGGTCATCTGACAGGCGGCGAAGCGATTCCAGATCAGACGGTAGAGTTTTTTCTGATCGGGTGTTAGATATGTATCCACTTTTTCCGGCGGCAGGTCAAAGCGCGTCGGACGAATGCCTTCATGCGCATCCTGGACATTTTTTTTCTTCGTCTTGAAATAGCGGGGATTCGCCGGCAAATATTCGGCGCCATATTCCATGCCGATAAACTTGCGAATGCCGGTTATAGCTTCTTTGGAAATCCGCACCGAATCGGTGCGCATATAGGTGATCAGACCGACAAGATCGCCGCCGACATTAACACCTTCGTAGAGCTGCTGGGCGATTTTCATCGTTTTCACCGAGGGGAAACGATAGCGCTTAGTGGCTTCCTGCTGCAGCGTACTGGTGATAAACGGTGGAGCGGGTGACCGGAATTTCTCTTTTGCTTCCACAGACTCAACAACAAACCGGGCATTTTTCAAAATCTCAAGATGCTCTTCTGCCGCCTGCCGGTTGTCAATCACCGGTTTTTTGTTGTCAATTTTAACACATTTTGCGGTAAAGGTCTCATCCCTGACTGTTTTTACATCGGCAGTCAAATCCCAGTATTCACGGGGTACAAACGCCTCTATATCGGCTTCCCGCTCACAGATAATCCGCAGTGCCACCGATTGGACCCGTCCGGCACTGAGCCCGCGGTACAGCATTTTCCATAAAAAGGGGCTCACCTGATATCCCACCAGCCGGTCAACCACCCGGCGCGCCTGCTGGGAATTGACCAGATTCAGATCAATTTTGCGGGGATGTTTAATGCCGTACTGAATACCGCTGTAGGTAATTTCATTAAAGAGGACCCGCAGAATCTGGTGATCGGAGACCTGCAGTGAATTAGCAATGTGCCAGGCGATAGCCTCACCTTCACGGTCGGGATCAGGCGCCAGATAGACTTTATCCGCCGACTGAGCCGCGTTTTTCAGCTGCTGGATAATTTTGGCTTTCCCTTTGATCGTTACATATTTCAGACTGAAATCCCGGGCGATATCAATGCCCAACTCCTTTTCGGGCAAATCTTTGATATGACCGACCGACGCCAGAACCTGAAAGTCTCTATCCAGATATTTTTTAATCGTCCTGGCTTTCGATGGTGATTCTACGATTAAGAGCTTTTTCGGCATACTTCCTTTCGCTTGGCGGGGTGAATTTACAAAGTATATCCAGAAATCCAATAATTTTTACAAAACAGAACCGCGGACAGATAAAAAAACCCCACGATCGATAGCGGGGCTGGTCTTTCAGGGATGCTTGTCCTTTACGATAAATTCTCAATCGAGAGTTTCAGGGTAATTAGTCTCTCTTCGCCGGGTTGTAGTTTCACCAGAAAGGTCGGCACAACCACTGAGCTTTGGTAGACCCTTTCAGCGCCCGCCGGAGATAATTAACAGAAAATAATCATGCGAATTCCCGGATAGATACCCGAACCTGATCATCCGCAGGATCAGGATTATCAATATCACCTGCCGGCAGGTTCTCAACCATCTGCGACACGAAACCCTTCCGCAGCGCTACCCGGGTGTGGTAGTAATTACAGGAATGGTAGTGACGTTTTCGAAATTGACGATTCATAGCTCGCAATTTATGACCAAAATATACCCAACCCCAGAAAAAGCTGGTGATCAATCAATTTTGAAACCAATTGAAAAAACGTTCTGTAATCCGACTGATCACTACTGTTATTATACCGTTGGAATATCACTTTGAAACAAGTATATTTGCGCCTCGTTATTTTATGAAAGGATTTTAAATAAGTGCGAATCAATAAATTCAGAAATATTGCCATTATTGCTCTTGTTGATCACGGCAAGACCACCCTTGTGGACGGCATGCTTAAACAGAGCGGCATTTTCCGTGAAAACCAGTACGTCGAAACCCGGGTCATGGATAACATGGACCTGGAACGCGAACGCGGCATCACCATTAATGCAAAAAATACGGCGGTATGGTATAAAGGTACCAAAATTAATATTATCGACACACCGGGTCACGCCGACTTCGGCGGCGAAGTGGAACGCAGACTGAACATGGTGGACGGCGCCATACTGTTGGTTGATGCCAGCGAAGGTCCGTTGCCCCAGACCCGCTTTGTGGTAAAAAAAGCCCTGGCAAAACGTCTGCCGATGATTCTAATCATCAATAAAATCGATCGTCGGGATGCCCGTATTAAAGAGGTGATCAATCAGGTCTATGATCTGTTCATTGATCTTGACGCCGATGAACATCAGATTGAATTCCCGATTTTATACACCCAAGCTAAACTGGGTGTTGCCCATCGCGATTTGAATGACGGCTCCGATAATCTCCAGCCTCTCTTCGAAACTATCATCAAAACCATTCCCGGTCCGGAAGTCAATGATACACTTGCGACTCAGTTTTTAATCACAAATCTCGATTACGATTCCTATGTCGGACAGATCGCCATCGGCAGGATCAGCAATGGGACTCTGGAAATGCATAAAAACTATGCTCTGTACTCGGAAAACGAGATTGTGAACAATGTCAAATTTTCAGCACTCTCTACCTTTGAAGGACTCAAGAAAACAGCGGTCGAAAAGGTTGAAGCCGGTGATATTATTGCCCTCTCCGGGGTTCCCAATGTGCGGATTGGCGATACCATTACATCGGTGGAAAATCCGCAACCACTCCCCCGCATTCATGTAGATGAACCGACAATTTCAATGATATTTTATGTCAATACCAGCCCTTTTGCCGGACAGGAGGGTACCTATCTGACCTCTCGGAATCTGAAAGAAAGACTGGACCGTGAATTACTCCGGAATGTCTCGATCCGGATAAATCCATTGAAAAACCGAGCCGATGCTTTTGAAGTTTGCGGACGCGGCGAGCTGCAGATGGCGATTCTGATTGAAACCATGCGTCGGGAAGGCTATGCGTTAATGGTATCCAAGCCCCAGGTTATTATCCGGAAAATAGAGGGTAAAGTCTTTGAACCTGTCGAGCATGTCTTCATTGATATTCCGGAAGAATACATGGGTATCGTAACCGAAAACCTGTCCCGCCGTAAAGGTCGCATGACCCATCTGGTCAATCATGGTCATGGACGAGTTAACCTTGAGATTCTGGTGCTAACCCGTGGTTTGATCGGTTTTCGCAGCCAGTTTCTCACTGAAACAAAAGGGACCGGTGTCATGAACACCCTGTTCGAAGATTTCCAGCCCTGGTTCGGACCAATCCCGCAGCGTGCTTCCGGTGCCCTCGTTGCCGATCGCAACGGACGGGCTACCGCCTACGCCAGTTTTGGCATGGTGGATCGTGGTGAACTTTTTATCGCTCCAGGCGCGGAGGTTTACCAGGGTATGATCATCGGTGAACGTAACCGTCCCCAGGACCTGGATATCAATATTACCCGGGAAAAGAAACTGACCAATATGCGGGCTGCTTCTGCGGATGCTACGATAACAATTCGTCCGCCCCGAAATCTGACGCTGGATCAGTCGATTGAATTCATTGCCGAAGATGAACTGGTCGATGTCACCCCAAAGACAATCCGTCTGCGGAAAATGGAACTCGATCCGGCATTACGGAAGAAAGTCTCTTCCCCAGCCTATCAATAATTATTACACGTCTCTATTACTGGACCCGATATTCTCTGCGGCAGGTCAGCGCCGCTCTTCCGGACCTTTACGGTTCGCCGAGTACTTGTCGGGCTTTTTTAATTTCGCTCAGCATAAATCGCAAACCCCAAGTCTTTGTGATAATATAAAAAAACCTCGCGATTTCCCGCAGGGTAATTATTTTCACAGTGACAATGCTCATTTAAAGGTTTTTAACATTCAATTCCAGTCGAATCTCCCGGGTTTCAGCGGGCTTCAATGTCAGATCGAACAACGGCACAATTACCGAACTCTGGTAAACCCGCTCGAAACCGGCTTCCGACAAGGAAACGGTTTCTACCGGAAAATACCAGAATTCGTTGGCTTCTTCAGCCGTCACCGTCAGCCGGAATTTATCCCATTCATTGACCACCGCCAGAGTGGATATCTTCGGCAAAACACCTTTTCCGTTCAGCGTCGGTTTAGCCAATTTCCGTCCGTCCGCCTCATAGTAGCGGTCGGGAGAATCACCTCCCAACAGTGCAAAATTGAACTCTGGACCGAACCGGAAAATATTTGCCTTTTCGCCGGAATTGGACAGCCGGTAATTGATCTCAAGGGCGGATTTAACAAATCGAATCGTCTTCTCAATCCGAAAGCGTTGCCAGTTGACCCAGCCCTCCCGAAGGAAGCGAACGGTTTTCGCTTTTTGGTCAATGGAATACTCATAGGAGCCCTGGATGAAGTCGCTGTCCTCGTAATATTCGCATTGGCGAAACTGATCAAAGGTTACCGCCGGATTGAAAATATGATCCAGTAAATTTTTGCGGGGATAGGGATCATATTTCAGATAGTTTTCGAGCCCTGTCTCTTTGGCAACGACATTGTCGTGGATCGAGCCGCCTTTGCTCTCCGAGCCGGCTTCCAGCACCCGTCGGTGATAGGATTCCCGGTAGCGTTTCAGACTGTTGAGAACATTAAAAGATTTATCCAGCAGCGAAAATTCCGTCAGCATGGCGCCCCGGTGAGGGGCGAACGCCGCCAGCATATTATTGGAAGTGATCAGGAGTTCCCGGTTGCCGTCAATGTCAATATCCAGCTCTTCCACATGGAAGCGGGGACGTTTTTCAATTTTATTCAGCAGCCGCTCGCATTTCAGCAGTTCGGTATAGATAGCATGACGCAGATGGGGCAGATAGAGACCGCCGAAGACGCCGTGCCAGTAGGCGCAGTTACACATGCTGCGCCACAGATGCTGGCGGGCGGTATTAAAACCGGCTTTTCCGGAGGAATCCAGCTTTTCAGCATCAATCCGATGATAACGATCGGAAAGGTGTTGCATCTTTTTCTGCATCCAGTTGGCTTCATCGTATTTAAACAGGAAATTGCGCCAGATGCCGCCCTTGATAAAGGGGCGTACATCGCCACTGCGCTCCTGTTCATCGAACTCTTTCACGAGATCGTCGAATTTTTCACCAGCCTCCCAGGGCAACGACCATTCACTCATTTCAAAATAGGATGCCGTCGGCAGATAAATACGCCCTTTGGGGGCATGTTTGGAATAGTAATCCGCAAAGGTGCGGGTTTTCAGCCAGTCACTGTTTTTCTCCAGGGTCTCCAGAAAATTTTGCAGCCATTTCTGCCCGAAGACCGTTTCGTAGGTGCTGGGCCAGACGCCGAACTTTTCACCGTCATCCGCCATGACAACAGCATTACCGGCATCCTCTGTCACGAAACGGCGCAGATGGTCAATCGTTGCCTGGGGCTCCTTAAAGGGAATCGTGTAGCGCAGTTTCTGACTGATAGGAAAAATCGAAAGTCCGTAGCCCTGCTCTTCGGTAATGAAGTGCCCGGTCAGGTCCTTTTCCATTTTCCCCGTACCGAGGAAGTGATAGTCGTCCACGGTGATATACTTGATTCCGGCTTCGGCAATTGGCTTCGCCAGTGAGGGCTCCCAGACCCGCTCGGTCAGCCAGAGCCCCTGGGGCTCATAGCCAAAGCGACGCCGAATGTAGTCGTTCATCATCTCAATTTGACCGACCTTATCCACGTCGGGAATCATCGCCAGCACCGGTTCAAAAAAACCGCCGCTCAGGATTTCAACATTACCCCGCTCAACAAGCCTGGCGATCTGATCGATATATTCGGGATGCTGCCGTTCCAGCCATTCCAGCAGGCAGCCGCTGAAATGAAGCGTCAGAGCGATGCCGGGAAATTTTTCCACCATCTCCACGAAGGGCAGATAGCTGTGCCGGTAGGCGTGTTCGAAAACAAAGTCGAAATTACCTACCGGCTGATGATTGTGTATTCCAAAAATAAAATTAACTGTTTTCAAGCAACATAGCCTTAATTACATCTTGTCAATCAAGGCTTGCACCAGATCAACGACCCGGCAGGTATAGCCATACTCGTTATCGTACCAGCCAGACACTTTGACCATTCCACCGGGCAAGACTCTGGTCATTTTAGAGTCGAAAATCACTGAATAGGGCTCACCGATGACATCAGAGGAGACAAATTCATCTTCGGTATACTGCATGATTCCCTGCATGGGTCCCTCCGCCGCCTTTTTCATGGCGGCATTGATCTCTTCCACGGTCGCCGGTTTCTCCAGTTCGAGCACCAGTTCAGTCAGGGAACCGTCGGGAGTTGGGACGCGGTAGGCGACGCCGTCCATCTTGCCTTTGACCTGCGGAATCACTTTTCCGATTGCTTTGGCGGCGCCGGTAGTGGTGGGTATCACCGACATGGCAGCTGCGCGGGCTCGGCGCAGGTCTTTATGCGGTGCATCCAGCAAATTCTGGTCCATGGTATAGGCATGAATCGTCAGGAGGAAGCCCTGTTTGACGCCCCAGTTGTCTACCATCACTTTCGTCATTGGAGCCGCACAATTCGTCGTGCAGGAAGCGTTGGAGACGATTTCTTCGGTACCTTTGAGTTCTTCATTATTCACACCCAGGACGATAGTTGCATCAATTTCGTCCTTGGCGGGTACGGTAAGTACGACCTTTTTGGCGCCGGCTGTCAGGTGCGCCGCAATCTGAGCCCGTTTGCGGAATACGCCGGTGGATTCAATCACGATATCCACACCCAGTTTTTTCCAGGGCAGCTGCGCCGGGTCTTTTTCGGCAGAAACCGGGATCCGCTTGCCGTCAACGACCAGATTGTCACCATCCACTGCCACAGTTCCGGGAAACTTACGATGAACCGAGTCGTGTTTCAACAAGGCAGCCAGTGTTTGGGCGTCGGTGAGATCGTTGATCGCGACGATCTCCCAATCTTTATCCATCTCTTTTGCCGCCCGTATAAAAGCTCTTCCTATTCGTCCAAAACCGTTAATCGCAATTTTTGTTGCCATATTCAGACTCCTTCTGGTTTAGGTTTTCAATGATACAAACAAGGTCTATATTTTTGCCGTTAATCCGCCATGAATTAACGGACGTTAAATTTAGGTTTATCAGACCACTTTTACAAAAGAAAATCAATCAGACGGCGCTGATTCTCTCTAGCGGGATTCGTCATTGGTGATCCCACCCGCTTGCGGATTGAAATTTGAGACTCAGAAAAAGTACCTCTCTCAAAAGTCCGGCTCTTTTTGTTTTATCGGAACCTCAGTCCTAACAGTGAATAAAGACCGGGCGTGCGCTCCCGGCACAACTTGTAATATGCCTTAAAAGAGAACTCTACTTCACCAGCACCACTTTTTGATTCAATTGGTGTTCCGTGGAACGATACACAATGAAGTAAACACCGGTGGGTACGATTGAGCCGGAATTAGTCCGCCCGTCCCATTGGATAATATGATATCCGGCGGGATAGGTATTGCTTCTGCTATTATTCAAACACCAGACTTCTTTGC
>DSAS01000159.1 GCA_011046365.1 Fidelibacterota bacterium | reverse complement strand
TATTTTACCAGGATCATTTTTCTGGTCTGGACAAATTCACCGGTGAAAATCCGATACAGATAGACACCGGAACCACCGTTTCCAGCATTCCAGGTGGTTGTATATTTACCCGGTTGATGCATTTCGTTCACCATCTGGGTAACCAGTCGCCCATGGATATCGTAGATTTCGATCGTCACCATTTCGGTTTTCGGTACAGAGTAGCGGATTGTCGTTGAAGCATTGAAAGGGTTGGGATAATTCTGAAAGAGTCGGACGTTTTCCGGGAACCGTCCAACGAAGATAGATACCTCTTCGTAATGGCTTTCGAAAGCGCCCAGATCCGGTGCTTCACCGAAAAAGGGCAGACCCGTCTCGACGCCCGCATCAATCAGGTCGCTGCCCCTTGCAAGGTGCAGAAAGTCAATTTCCGGCAGACTGCCGTCGGCTTGCCGCGGCGCGGACGCCATTTCAGGATCCAGTGTAATAAAATCCTCTTCTGTGACGAAAAAACCACCCAGCCAGCTGTTGCTTTCCTGAATGGCAAAGGCGCCGAGCTCGACGCCGCCCTGATAGGAAATGCAATTTGTTATTGTCAGGGTTTGCCCCGTATTTAATTCCCGCTTAATGCGGTAATTGGCGGTCTGGTTAGCAAATCCCGTGCAGTTAATCAGGGTCATAGAACCGACGTTGTTATTCTGATCGAAGCCTTTGTTTTTATTGTTGAATGCCAGACAATTTTTCAGAATATGATGATGCATCAGCTGGTTGGCATTACCATCATCGCCGCCACCCATTTTGAAGCCGTTGCCGTTGGCTTGTGATCCCGGATCGGTACCATCCTCCAGATAGCCGTTGCCCCAGGTCCAGCAGTTTTCCAGGATCGTGGTCACGTCATTTGCGCCGCGCATGTAACCGTCCCAACCGTCATCGCAATTACCCCAGGCGCGGCAGCCGTAGAAATAGTTATCGGTGCCTACATCCAGTTTCGGTGCGAAACCATCGGCATCGCCGTAGTCTGTCGGGTCGGCGTTGGAGTAGGAGTCGCAATTGATGATTCGGTTATAAGAGGCGCCGCTGCTGAGTTGGACACCTGAATCGCGGTTTTTAAAAAAGGAGCAGTTGTCCAGAGTATTGTGGCAACCGCCGTAAATTTGCAGACCGTTGTCGCCTGCCCCGGTGATATCCAGCCCTTTGATGACCCAGTAACTGGCGTAGAGGCTCAATCCGTTTTTTCCAAATGACTGAGTGGAAAAATCCAGCAACGGTCGTTCACCGGGATAATTAACCAGAAAGTAGCGACTGCTGTCGGTGCCGCTTTGGGATGAATTTATATATATGGTGCTGCTGATTTCATAGGTACCCCCTCTGACGTAGATGGTGTCGCCGGGATTGGTGACCGAGATAGCTTTTGGAATGGAGGCGAAAGGTTGGCTGAACGAACCCGGATTTATGTCAGATCCGTCGGTCGCCACATAGATCTGCGCCGTAGTTTGGAGTAAGGGCAGAATAACGATAATGAATAATGGCAGCAGATTAATTTTCAAAGATTTCCTAATATCTTTCCAAATACTGAGGTGTAAACACGATTAGTCACAAGTATGTTTATCAATAATAGTACCAGATCGTCCGGTAATCACGAATATTCTCACCCCGGGCAGCCAGTTCTTCCAGGTAATCATAGATCGGCACGTCAACGTAATTGTAGGGCGGGATTGCTTTGATATTTTTTTCCCAGGGATGAAATTCATAAACCCGGGAGCCGTCCGGCAGAATCATTACCAGGCGGTGGTCCTGCCAGGAACGTAAATGATTTTTTCCCAATTTCGGAACATTAAAAACCGCTTCATCAGTGCGGTCAAGACCGGGCAGGAGGCGGGCTTCCTCTTTGCGTTCCTGCAGGATTCGGGCAATGGGCACCATATAGCGCTTGGTCTCTTCTTTGCCCTTCATATTGAATGTATAGTAAGGATCAACGCCGATGGATTTGAGGTCGCGGCGGAGTTTGGTGGTTTCGAAGCGACGGGAATTTTCCACCGTAAAAACCTCCTGATTGTAGCAGCTGATGCCCAGCTTGCGGATTTTCTGAACTGCTTCGAAGGCTTCCGGCGTAACTTCATAGGAGTGTTCGAAATGGGTGACGATGGCAATTTCCAGCCGGGGCGGGTTGTGGTATTTTTCCAAAATTTTCAGATAGGCATCGGTAAAGCGCATGGGCAGCACGACAGGCGTACGGGTGCCGATTCTGATCCGGTAGATATGTTTTTTCTTCGAGAGTATGTCCAGAATGCTGTCGAACTTGGCATCCGACATTATTAACGGGTCGCCGCCGGTAATCAGAACATCGCCAATGCTCTTGTGCTCATCGAACCAGTTCAGCGCCGCTTCCAGGTCTTTTTTGGATGCCATGGCTTTCGGCTCGAGGACCCGTTCGATTTCCCAGTTGCGCTGGCAGTAGACGCATATCTGCGAGCAGGTATTAAAGGGTTTCAGAATGGCAATTATCGGATAGCGACGGGTGATCAGATCAATGGGAGAGGTATCATGTTCGCCCATAAAGTCAAATGCCGTTCCGCGGTCACCGCGATGTTCCGCCATTATATCCACATACTCTTTCGGCGGAATGACCTGTGCCCGGACGGCGTGATCGTAGCCGATGGAGAGTTTGCTGTCTATCAGACTCAGATAGTAGGGGGTGATGCCGAAAGCGATTTTATTTTTGACCGCTTTATTAACGGCTTCGATCTGTTCATTGGGAATTTCGATCAAATCCTTCAGCGGTTGACTGTCCTTGATGATGTGCTGCAGATGCCATTTGTAATTATTCCAGTCTTCCGGTTTTGCATTAAAGTAGCGCAGAATTCGGGTGCGGTTTTCGGCGCGCCAGCCGATGACCTCCTCATCGAGACCGGAGGGATATTTCTTCAGATATTTATTGACGCTGGAACCCAGCTCATCCAGGATTTCCATCCGGGCAAGAGCCGCCTCCCGCCCTTTCATCTTAAGAAATTCCGGGATGCCTTTTTTCTCCTGAATATCTTCGCGATATATATTGGATTTCCCGATTACTCCCCGGAACAGAGCGATGAATTCCAGCAGGAAACCAACCGAAATTTTTTCTTTCAGTTCGGCTTGGCGGTCCTGTGCCAGCTTCCAGAGTGTATCCAGGGCGGAAGAACCGGTACGGTATTCATTGACCGGTCCGATGATGCTGCGAAAGACCCGAATGCATTCCCGTACGGTGGCTTTTTCGAGAATATGCAGGTCGTTACCAATTTCAAACACTTTGCGTTCCGCTTTATCCAGGTAGCCGTAGAGCGCGTCCCGGGCGACTTCCAGCGAGTCGGCGGATTTCAGCAGCTGGTAGATATCCGGGTTGGAATCCCATAGGCGCTGGACATAGGCTTCGTAATTCACCTCGAAATGCGGTTTAAAGAGACTGACCTCATCCGTAAAAACATCATCCAGTAAAACAGTGCTAAGCCATTTTATTTGGGGTACCTTTTTCATTGAATAGCGTTTCTTTTTGGTCGTTGATTCCATTCGTACCTCCTTTGGTTTTTATCTACTATATTATTATAAAACAATTAATTGTAAATTGCAATTAAGTCTCTGATTTTTTTTAAAGGATTAATTGTGAAGATTATGTTGAGTTTAAGAAAGCGGTTGATTTCCGGTGAGGCTTGTGTTTTTATGTTGAGAATTTTGTGGAATTGACTATTTTTAGAAGATGGAGAAGAGGTACCTGAAAGCGATCTGCGATATAATTCAAGCCATTCTGAAATTGCTTTTTTTTCTGATGTTTGGTGTTCTGTTATTGCTGACAGACGGTCTGATCCTGCTGTTGATTTACCCGGTCAGTAAAAAAACCTGTCGGAAGGTGTCCACATTTTGCGGACCTTTCTGGGGAAAATTATTTATAAAAATAATGGGAATTCATATTTCGTTGGTTGGTTGTGAAAATCTGCAGAAAGGGCAGAATTACTGCATTGTTTCCAACCATCTGAGTTATCTCGATATTCTGGCTTATGCCGCCTGTTTTCCGGTACTGTTTGTTTCCCGTCACGATGTTAAGTACTGGCCGCTGCTGGGTATGATCGCCTGGGTGCGGGGCTCGATTTTCGTTGATCGTTCAATCACCGGTACGAAAGAGAGACCCTATGTAAAACAGATTACCGACTATCTGAAACAGGGCTTCAACGTCTTAATCTTTCCCGAAGGAACAACCTCAAACGGCGCCGGTGTTATGCCTTTTAAAAAGACGATATTCGTCTGTCCGACACGGGCAAACGTCCCGGTTCTTCCGGTCACCTTGCGATATACGCATATCAACGGTGAACCCTTCGCAGAATTCAACCGCGACCGGGTCTGCTGGCACGGTGAAATGACCTTTCCCGATCATTTCTGGGGTGTGTTGCAACTGCGCCGGATTGATGTCGTCCTGACGGTTCACCCGCCGGTTTTTGAGTATCCCGAAGAAGACTGGCTGACACAAAATCGCCGTCTCGCGGCAAGGATTCAGGCAATTATTGCAAGAGGTTATCTGCAATCATAGTCGTTCCAGCCAGTTTTATGCCTTTTCCGAAAAACCATCTTGATATTTATACATCGGCGACCCTATATTACTGCTGACTGTAGTAGTGAATTTATGAGGAGGAATATATGGAATTTACATTCAACGAACTGAAGCACAAAACAGTTGCGGATTTACGTGAAATTGCATCGAAAATCGAGAGTGAAGCGGTCAAAGGTTATACGCAATTAAATAAGGAGCATCTTTTAGAGGCGATCTGTAAAGCCCTGAATATTGATATGCACGTTCATCACAAAGTGGTGGGAATCAACAAACGGAAAATCAAAATCCGGATTCAGGATTTGAAGAAGCAACGTGACGAGGCTCTGGAAAAGGGAGATCACGCACAGCTGGTACATGTCCGCAGTCAGATTAAATCGTTGAAACGCAAACTGCGCAGCGCTATGGTTTAATTCCAAAAACCGTAAAATAAATCCTAATCGTCCCTTCCATGCCAGAAGGGACTTTTTATTTTTGCTTATTAGTGGAAAGACTGAAGCCGGCGAATACCGTCCGGATTTTAGCGGAAGTTGAGATTTTAAGGACAATGAGCAAACCGAATGTCGCAAATTTTTGCGCAATATTTTTCACCGGCAGATCGGCGAAATAGGTGATAGCATAGCTCAGCACCGTGATTTGCAAAACCGCCTGTAGCAGCAGAACCTGTTCCTTATTCAACTGGTTGTACGATTCGATCAAGATCAGGGTGCCGAGAGCCCACAGGGCAGCGACGAACATTGCGGCGCCGATCATATGGATATCATTATTGATATTATGCGGAAATACAAAGATAAAGCACCCGATACTGCCCAATAGACACAATTGCGACTTCGCCCGGTGATGCCGAATTTGTCGGGCTTGATTAAAAAGCCTGCTGATGCGAACCAACACCATGCCGCAGATCATGAAACCGGCGACAAAGATAAGGCAGGAAATTAGATTCGGTTCACCTTGCGGAGTGGTGGTGCTGCCCAGATCGCTGAAAGCCGAATACCAGAAAGAAAAATTACCACCATAAGTGAGAATGTTGAACAAAAAGGTTCCGACGACGAGTGTTACCAGTTTGGAAAAGAGGGCGCTGATCTTCTGATTGATAATGTCCGACATGCTTTCCCTTCAGTATCACACACTATTGTAATAAAACAAATATGATTGGATTAAGCAAGAACAGAGTTGGCTGAGAATAGGTAAATTTCTGCTTTCAGGGCATATACAGGAATAATTATAAGTGAAATTTAAATGATTATTTGTCTGTTTGCTCTGTGATCTCTGTGGTTTAAAGATTCAGACTAACCGATTTTGTGCCAGATCAACGCTGCGGCACCCAAAATAGCAGCTTCGCTCATCGCCAATCCCGAGGGTAGGATTTTGACCTTATTTTGAAAGATTGGCAGTAGGTTGGCTTCCATATATTTTTTCACCGGTTTAAAAATAAAGTCACCGGCGGCGGCTAAACCGCCAAAGAGGATAACCGCTTCGGGACTGAAATAGAGCACCGCATTGGCAAGCTCTTCACCCAGATAGCGTCCGGTGATTTCAAAGGCTTCGAAGGCGAGTTCATCTTTTGCGTTAGCTGCTTCAAATATTTGCTTTGATGTCAGGTCGTTGAGCGGCAGATTGCGCAGGATGCTGGCTTTATCCGAGGAGCTGAGCAGTTCCTGCATGGTGCGGGTAATGCCGGTTGCCGAGGCATAGGCTTCCAGGCAGCCCAGTCGTCCACAGCCGCATTTGCGCCCGTTTTTCTCGACAATGACGTGTCCCATTTCGCCGGCGAAGCCGTCATGCCCGTAGACCAGCTCGCCGTTAACCACGATACCGCTGCCGATCCCGGTGCCGAGGGTAATTTCGATGAAATTGCGCATGCCTCTGGCGTTACCGAAGACCATCTCGCCCAGCGCGGCGGCGTTGGCATCGTTGGTGACGCTGACTGGTAAATCCAGATGTTGCCGCACCAGCGCCGTGAGATTGACGGACTTCCAGCTCAAATTGGGTGGGTCTTCGATTTTACCGGTGTAGTGATTGGCGTTGGGGGCGCCGATACCGACGCCCTTAATAGTGACTTTTTCCGGCATCGCATGAATTCCATTTTGCAGACGACGGAATAGGCGTTCAAAGAGAAATTCCGCCGGGCGCTGAGCTTCGGTTTCTAATTGATCCTGAAAAAAAACATGACCTGCTCTGTCAACCAGACCGAATTTTGTATTGGTTCCGCCGATATCAATTCCCAGGGTTACGTTTTGCATGCGCTGTTTACTTCAATTTAAGGTTCATTTGTAAATCTTCATAGTTTAGTAAAAAAAAGGATTTGGTAAAGAGATTTTATTGTTCAGACAACTTTTTACAATCTGGAATCGTCTATAGGACTATGAAAATTCGCAAAATAAAAATAGGTATAGCGTGAAAACAGTGCGAACAATATTTTTAATGACAATATCCTTGATGCATACGGTTTTATTGTCGGGAAAATTAACTCATGAACAGCTGGACCTTTTCAGGTTTCGTGAAGCCGCGGCGGTATACATTGACACTGAAAAATTGACCATTGACGGTATCCTGGAAGAGGAAGCATGGCAAAAGGGAAACTGGGAGCGGGATTTTATTCAGCGCGATCCCAACGATGGATTTCCGGAGACCTACCGGACGGAGTTTTGCGTGTTGTACGATGATGAGTATTTGTACGTCGGTGCCCGCGCCTATGATCCCGAACCGGAAAAGATCATCGCCCTGCTGACACGCCGGGATAATTATACTGAGTCAGACTGGATGTACGTTTCGATTGACAGCTATAATGACAACCGGACGGCTTTTGAATTTGGGCTGAATGCCGCCGGAGTAAAACACGACCTGCGGCGTTTTGACGATACCAGTAATGACTATGAATGGGATGCAATTTGGGATGGTGACTCGCACATTGATGAAAAAGGCTGGACCGCCGAGTGGCGGATACCGTTCCGGGAACTGCGCTTTACGAGCAACCAGAATATGAAGTGGGGCTTTCAGATGTACCGGGAACTGCCGCGCCACAATAATGAGGTAGCGGTCTGGTCCTACTGGTCACAGGGCGAGGAAGGTTTCGTCTCGAAGTACGGTACGCTGAACGGCTTGAAGGATATTCGGGTGAAAAATCCGGTCTATTTGGCGCCTTACATTGCTGGCTCGGCTGCGATTTCAAAGAATCTCGTCACTCCCGTGCACGAGGAAAATTACGATCTAAGATCGAATATCGGTGCGGACATCCGCTACTCGACGCGCCGCGGTCTGACATTTAATGCGACGATAAATCCCGATTTCGGTCAGGTGGAAGCCGATCCGGCGGATTTTAATCTGACGGAATTCGAGACCTATTTTAGTGAGAACCGACCTTTTTTTCTGGAAGGTGGCAATATCCTGAATTTCAATCTGGGATTCGGTGACGGAGACGCCCAATACAACAACCTGTTCTACTCCCGTCGAATCGGGCGCAGTCCTCAGGGAGAAGTGGAGACAGACGAATCGAAAAGCGTCTTGACCCTTGACTATCCGGAACGGGTGAATATCCTCGGTGCGGCGAAGCTGACCGGTAAAACCGCTAACAGTCTTTCGCTGGGTGTCATGGAGGCGGTTACCGGCGAAGTAACCGGTCGGGTGTTTTATGAGGACGGCAGCCGGACAGCGGGTGTCATCGAACCGGCGACTAATTACTGGCTCTCCCGCGTTCAAAAAGATTACAAAGATGGCGAAACCAGTCTAGGTGGTATATTTACGGCGGTAAACCGAAGACTCGCTGACACGGGTATTGACTACTTGCATCGTGCCGCCTATACCGGTGGATTTGACTTGGATCATGAATTTTTCAATCGCAAGTACAGTTTTATCGGAGCGCTGGCGTTCAGTCAGGTTCAGGGCGATACGACGGCGCTACAGAGAACCCAGACGAGCTCTTCACGCTACCTCAATCGGGTTGATCGCGGTAATTACGGGAATCTGGAATATGATCCGCTGCGCACATCACTATCCGGCTATGCCGTGAAAGCCATTGTAATGAAAAATACCGGAAATATCCGTGCCGCCAGCTGCGGAATGGCGTTCAGCCCCGGATTTGAAATCAATGATCTGGGATTCTTGAGAGCGGTGGATGACATTAGTTATGTCAATTGGGTTCAGTATCGAAAATGGGAAAATATGCAACATTTCCGGTCGGTTTATGTCAATTTCAGTCAGTGGATCAGCTGGACATTCAACGGTGTCCGGAAAAATATCGGTGGGAATGTCAATATGCATAGCAATTTCAATAATGGTTGGAGCAGCGGGATGGGCTTCAGCCGCAACTGGGGTGGATATAATACCACAATGAACCGGGGCGGACCAATGATGTGGACACCGAAGAACTGGAATTACTGGATCTACATTAACAGCGACGCCCGGAAAAAATTGGTTGCAGAGGTGCAATACTACTATTACGAAGATGATAGCGAGGCGATCAGTCGTGGACTGACTCCGGAAATCACCTGGCGCCCCAGGCAGAATGTTCAGTTCACCGGTTCCGTGTCTTACGATCATCTGAGCGATACCTGGTCTTGGATTGGAAAGGCGCAGGATGAAAACGGCGACTGTCAGTATATCTGGTCGAGCATGAACCGGAGAACCATCAGGCTGGTATTGAGAACTGACCTGACTCTGATGCCGAATTTGACCGTTCAATACTATGCCCAGCCCTTCTTCACAGCGGGAGAATATTTTGATATAATGCGTGTAAATAATCCGGATGCACGGGATTATGAAAAGCGTTTTGAAAAATTCGGTGATCAGATCGCATATAATGCCGAAACCCAGGAATATGAAGTGGATAAAGACCTGGACGGTGTGGTGGAATATACTTTTGGCGGGCAGGTGAATTTCAATTATAAACAATTTCGGTCCAATCTAGTACTGCGCTGGGAATATCAGACCGGTTCGGCGCTCTATCTGGTCTGGTCGCAGGGATTTACCGATTATGAGCAATTTCGATCCTTCGATATTGCCCGGGACACCCGCCATCTCTTTGATACCGACGGTGATAATGTCCTCATGATTAAAGTCAGCCACCTGTTTAATATATAAAATTTTGTTAAACATGATAAAAAGAACCGGTTTTTGCCGGCTTTTTTTATGTATTATCGGCTAGTAAATAGTACTATAGACGGGTTTCGGTGGTTTCCTATTTCATGATTTTTATTTTTCACCGAATCGTTTTATTTTCTAAAGAACAAAAGTGGGTGGATCAGATGAAAATGAAATTATCCATATTTGCAGCGGCAATACTCGGGATCTTGATGGGGTGCTGCCAGAAACCGGAGCCACTTTCCGATGACCTTTTCGAAGCAGTCCAGATGAATCAGGTTTTTGCAGACCAGAAAAAATTTGTGGATTGTATTCCACTGCTCGATCCCGATAGCATTTCTGCAATATATCGGCGGCAGAAGGATCAGCGTGATTTTGACCTACGCCGATTTGTAGGGCAATATTATGATACGACCCTGATAAACAGAGATACCGCGCTGGTTTTGAAGCAAATTGATCATCTCTGGGATTTTCTGGTGCGCCGACCGGAAACAGAATTTCGCCCTTACTCGTCGCTGATTCCGCTGCCCAAACCCTTTATCGTACCCGGTGGTCGTTTCCGGGAGATTTATTACTGGGACAGCTACTTTACCATGCTCGGTCTGCGGGAAGCGGGAGAGTTCGAGATGATCGAGAATATGATCACTAATTTTGCTTTTCTGGTTGAGCAATACGGCTTTGTTCCAAATGGTAATCGGAGCTACTATCTCAGCCGCTCACAGCCACCTTTTCTGGCATTAATGGTTGATCTTTTGAGTGCAATCAAAGGTGACTCGGTGTATGAAAAATATTTGGATATTCTCATAGCCGAATATCAGTTCTGGATGCGTGGGGCAGGAGCGGCGGAGGAACGGCAGACTGTAGTCGAACGGGTTGTATTTCTGGAGACAGGGGGACTCCTGAACCGCTACTGGGATGCTCTTCAAACTCCCCGCCCTGAATCGTTCAAGCATGATGTGGAGCTTTTCCGGCGCACCGAACGTGATTCGAGTCTGTTTCGGGATATTCGGGCAGCGGCGGAGTCGGGCTGGGATTTTAGTACGCGCTGGTTTACGGACGGGCACTCGCTGGAGACGATTCAGACAACACACATTATCCCCGTGGACCTGAATTGTCTGATCTATTATCTGGAGGCAACGCTCGCACGCGCCTATCATCTCCAGGGAAATTCCGCTAAAGCCGAGTGGTACCAAGATCTCGCTTCACGGCGCCGGCAACTTATTCTGAAATATTGCTGGAATGAAGAGCAGGGCTACTTTTTTGACTATAATTTTAACACATCGCGACAAATGACTCAGTATACGCTGGCAGGACTTTTTCCGCTTTATTTTCAGATAGCGGACACACTTCAGGCGACGCGTGTCAAAAGCGTGTTAGAGGAGAAATTTTTCGCCGCGGGCGGATTGGTAACGACGATTACACCGGCGACCGGTCAGCAATGGGATTATCCCAACGGCTGGGCGCCGCTGCAATGGATCGGATACCAGGCTTGTCAGAATTACGGCTTTCATTCTCTGGCACGTGCGATTGCGCGGCGCTGGATTGCGCTGAATGCCCGGGTCTTTTTTACGATCGGAAAAATGAATGAAAAATATGATGTCATCAATATTCATCGACCGGGCGGTGGCGGTGAATATCCTCTCCAAGACGGATTTGGCTGGACCAATGGGGTGTTTTTGGCTCTCTGGAATGAACTGCACTAATGATGAGAGCAGTTTGGATAAAATTCAATCGTTTCTAATGGGATAATTGTTGTGCCGAAGGCCGGAATCGAACCGGCACGGTTCAAAGAACCGAGGGATTTTAAGTCCCTTGCGTCTACCATTTCCGCCACTTCGGCTGAATGAAATCTTTGAAAGAGCGTACCTGCCATTGATCGAAATTTAAGTCCCTTGCGTCTACTCCCGGGGGGATCTCCGATGAGACATTTCCGCTACTTCGGCTGAATGAAATCTTTGAAAGAGCGTACCTGCCATTGATCGAAATTTAAGTCCCTTGCGTCTACTCCCGAGGGGATCTCCGATGAGACAT
>DSAS01000155.1 GCA_011046365.1 Fidelibacterota bacterium | reverse complement strand
GTTTTTCATGTTGTCGGCGGAACCGGGGGTGATCTCTTCGGTAACCTCCGCCAACAGATAACCGTCGTCGTGATACAAATTCAGTATTTTCCGCTTCGCCTCACTGATCAAAGCCGGCGACAGGACTTTACCGCTGACAATCTTCAACTCTTCGTCGAATTTTGATTTCCGGATTTTCTTGTTGCCCACGATTTCAAACTTGTCCAGGCGGGGATATTCCGCCACCTCGATAATCAAAAAAATGCCGCTTTCGGTGGCTTTGTCCAGATAGATTTGAATATCCGCGAAGATTTTTAACTTCCATAATTTCTTGATGGCTTCAGGAATATCGTCGAATATGATCTCCTTCCCTTCCATAATGCCGGACTGAACCTTGATGCTGTTTTCTGAAATTGTGGTGTTACCTTTAACCGCAACGCCCAATATTTTCAACCGTTGCGCTGACTGCGCCGCGGCTGGCTGAAACATTAGTATAGCAATACAGATGAGAATATACCGGATGAGCTTCTTGTTCATTGAGAATGTGTTCCTGTTTTCCTGTTAAGCTGGTCGCTGGTACGACCAAAGCGCCTTTCACGATTCTGATAACTCTCAACAGCCTCCAAAAGTTCCGTCTCCCGAAACGCGGGCCAGTAGACCGGCGTTACGTAAATTTCCGTGTAAGCCAACTGCCAAAGCAGGAAATTGCTGATGCGCATCTCGCCACTGGTTCGAATCAGCAGATCGGGGTCCGGTTTTCCAGCGGTGTAGAGATAATTTGAGAAGAGCTCATCGTTAATTGATTCAATGGTGATTTTTTGACCTAAAACATCCCGGGCGATTGCCCGGACAGCGTCAATTATCTCCTGACGACTGCCATAGCTGATTGCCAGATTAAGGTTCAGTCCGGTGTTATTTTGCGTCTTTTTCACGCCTTTCAGCAGACCGCGCCGGGTACTGGCGGGCAGATTGTCCAGATAGCCCATCAGGGTGAGCCGGACGTTGTTTTTATGGAGCTCATTGACTTCATTCTGAATGGTTCGCAGCAACAGATTCATCAATGCGGACACCTCGGATTTGGGGCGCGACCAGTTTTCCACGGAAAAGGTGTACAACGTCAGTACTTCGATCCCGATCCTGCCGCATTCCCGGACCACTTCCCGAACGGAATTGATGCCCTCGTTATGACCGGCAACCCGGGGCAGTCCCCGTTCTTTAGCCCAGCGCCCGTTTCCGTCCATAATAATGGCAATGTGTCGGGGTATCCGCCCCCGTGATAAAATTTTTTCCCGTAATTGATCTATTTTTGGATCGGAATCGCTCATATAAAAACACTTTAAAATTAGCTTAAGGAAGTTAATTTCAATCCTCTATAAAGTCAATGGAAAACAGCCCATTAATTGACGGGAATTATTGGTACCGGAACATTTTATCCTGTGGCTGAATCATCCGGAGGGATCCGGCGAGTGGTTTGTATTGCGAATATTCTCAATAGTGATAAGAATTCAGAGTCTTCATCAGGCAATTATCAAAAATAAAAAAATTATTGTTTAAGAAGGGTTATCTATCTATATTTTCATATATGAAAAATTACATAAAAGAAATTCTCAGGAGGATGTTACTGATTCCTGAATGTAACTACCGGAAAAAGAGGATCATCTAATGAACAGCCGAATTTTAATTGCCGATAATGACAGCGAGATTCGTGAATCGCTGTCCTCCGTGTTGTCCGAGAATGGATTTAACTGCATTAGGGCTGCCGATGGAGAAGAGGTCCTCCGAAAAATAAAAGAGGACAATTTCGACATCCTGATTGTGGATATCCGGTTGCCTAAGTGGGATGGGATTCAGCTGCTGGACAAGGTATCGAAAATAAGCCCGAAAACTATGACTATGATGATCACGGCTTCGGCGACTGTGGAAACGGCGATCGAAGCTTTGCGCAAAGGTGCGGTGGATTATCTGATAAAACCGCTGGATTATAACGACGTGGTTATGCGTGTTAAAAAGATGCGGCGGCTGCAACAGGTCTTACTGGAAAATCAATATCTGAAGCAGGAAATTCACTCGAAATTCAACCAAAATCTCATCATCGGCGAGAGTGCGGCGATTAAACAGGTCTATACGATGATCAATAAGGTCGCGCATTCCTCTTCCAATATTCTTATTACCGGGAAAAGCGGGACCGGCAAAGAACTGGTTGCCCGGGCGATTCATCAGAACAGCCCGCGGGTAGATGCTCCTTTTGTGCCGATCAACTGCGGCGCTATACCCGAGAATCTGTTCGAGAGCGAACTGTTTGGGTTTAAAAAGGGTGCCTTTACCGGTGCTGTAATGGACAAGGACGGTGTCTTTCGCGCGGCGAATGGTGGAACCCTTTTTTTGGATGAAGTCGGGGAAATTCCGGTACACATTCAGGTTAAATTATTGCGGGCGATTGAAGAAAAGGAGATCAAACCCATCGGCAGCCCTTCATCGTTCAAAGTGGATGTCAGGGTTCTGTCGGCAACCAATAAGGACCTGCTCAGAGAGATTGAAGAGGGCAATTTCCGCGAGGATCTCTATTATCGTCTGAACATCATTGATATTCATCTGCCCTCGCTGAGTGAGCGTCGCGACGATATCCCGCTGCTGGTCAATCATTTTATCCGGAAATACAATCAGGAACTGAAGCGCAAGGTGTTGGGGGTTGACAACGAAACCATAAAAGTGCTCATGAATTATAAATGGAAGGGTGAGGTGCGCGAACTGGAAAATGTGATCGAGCGTGCCGTGCTGCTCTGTGAAAGCGATTACATTACCCTGAAGGATCTGCCGCCGCATGCCTATACCGGGGTGTCCATGGACTATGCCGACGACTTAAAAACATCGGTTCGCAATTTTGAGAAACAGCATATTCTGTCAATTCTGAAGCGGGTGGATAACAATAAAAATCGCTGCGCGGAGATATTGGGAATCGGTTTGTCTTCACTCTACCGTAAAATTGATGAGCTGGATATTAAACTATAAATCCGTACTGCCGGGCTTGTTTATAACTGTTTATCTGCTGATAATGTCTTGATTTTTAAAATGTGGACTGTCACGGCAGCACCGATCAGGAATAATCCGATTCGAACAGGTAATCTCTCTGTCACGAAAATTGCCGAATATCCCAATGTGCACCATAAGAGGCTGAGGGTAATGATTTTAATTTTTCGGGGAATGGCTCGCTTTTCCCGATAATTCCGGATATATGCACCGAACCACCTGTGGCGCATCAGCCATTGATAGTGGCGAGGGGAGCTGCGAACGAAACAGGCGGCAGCCAGGAGCAGGAAGGGCGTTGTCGGTAAAAGCGGTAAAAAAACACCCAAAGTTCCCAAGCCGACGGAAAAGATCCCGGCAATCCGTAAAAACAGACGTCGCACTTTGGGCTTGATCATTTATTATATTACCGTAAAAGTTCGCTTATCTGAAAATCGCAATAAAGACACCCGCGGCAATCGCCGAACCGATTACGCCGGCTACATTCGGTGCCATGGCGTGGAAAAGAAGATAATTATCCTTATCGTAGAGGCGGGCGAAATGTTGGACGACGCGGGCGGAGTCGGGAACGGCAGAAACGCCGGCGGCTCCGATGAGCGGGTTGATTTTTTCCTTCAGAAAGAGATTCATGAATTTGGCAAACAGCAAACCACCAAAGGTAGCAATACTGAAGGAAAAAAGACCGAGGAAGAAAATTCCCAGTGATTTTTGGGTCAGGAAACCGACATTTACGCCGTCCACGTAGCGGGTCGCCTGCGTGCTGGCGCCGACGGCGAAGGAGAGCAGTATCGTACAGATATTCAGCAGTGAATTGCCGGCGGTTTTGCTGAGCCGGTCGGTCACGCCACTCTCTTTCAGCAGATTGCCCAGCATCAGCATACCAACCAGCGGTAGCGAGCCGGGTGCAATCAATGCCGCCACGATGACGACAATGATTGGGAACAGGATTTTTTCCCGCTGGGTGACTTTGCGTGCCGGTTTCATCCGGATTTTACGTTCCTTTGCGGTGGTCAGCAGTTTCATAATCGGCGGCTGGATCAGCGGCACCAGCGCCATGTATGAATAGGCGGCAATGGCGATTGGTCCGAGCAGATGTGGCGCCAACTGGGAGGAGAGGAAGATGGATGTTGGTCCGTCCGCACCACCGATGATGCCGATAGAGGCGGCTTCCAGATTGGTGAAGCCGAGTAACAAAGCGCCGAGATAGGTGATAAAAATCCCGATCTGAGCCGCCGCGCCCAGTAGTACCAATTTCGGATTGGAAATCAGAGATGAAAAATCGGTCATTGCCCCGATCCCCAGAAAAATCAACGGAGGAAAGATACCCGAAGTGACACCAAAGTAGATCAGGCTGAATACGCTGTTTTGGGGGGCGCCACTGGCAATGGTATCGTAGACGCCCAGCGGAAGCCCCTGGATATAGGGGATATTTCCGACAATCACACCGAAACCGATGGGCAGCAGGAGCAGCGGTTCGTATTTTTTCACAATCGCCAGATAGATCGCAATGCAGCCGACGATAATCATGATGATGTTGCCCCATTCCAAATTGGCAAATCCAGTCGTTCTGATAATCTGAATAATCATATCCATGTCAATTGATTCCCTATGCCAACTCGATCAGGGCATCCCCTTCGTTCACCGAATCGCCTTCCCGGACCAGAACGGACTTCACCGTGCAGTCCGCCGGTGCCTGAACATCATTCTCCATTTTCATCGCCTCCATAACCACCAGATTCTGACCGGCTTTAACCGCCTCACCGGGCTTGACTAGAATTTTTAAAATTAATCCCGGCAGCGGAGCGACAATGGCTGACGCCGAAACGACCGGCTTTGGTTTTGGCGGAGCTTGGGGAGTAGCAATGACCGACATTTGAGCCGGTGTCGGGAGGGAGCTTGCAATCACAGGCTGGGAATGGCTGTCCGATGCCTGTTCAATTCCCAAATCTTTTAAGCCGACGGTATAGGTCTTACCGTTCAGCGTAACCACTGCCTCATAGGCACTGAATTCGTTGATGGTGACGGCATATTCTTGATCGTTGATTTCCAATTTGAGTGTTTTTTCTCGCATCGGGCAATCCCTTTATAATTTTCTGGTAATGGTTAACCGCTGTCCGAATCGCTGACCGCTTTTCCAGGCGCTTTGCTGCTCGCCATGCTTGAAGGTAATTTGACTCTGCAGCGTTTCGAAATGAATCCGCCGATAGCATTCGATGGCAGTGGCGATTACCACCAACTCCTCATCGGTTAGCGGGATCGTCTTCTTTATAATCGGTTGCTTTTCTGCCGGCTTCGGCGGTGCGGTTTGCCTCTCTGTCTGGCGGTGCAGTTTCTCGAAAAATTTATTGAACAGATGAATGGTAACGGCAATCAGAATCAAACCGGCGAAGACCACAATTATTCCACTTAAGGCGATATTCAATCCGTCGTTCTGGAGGATATTTTCTATCATTAAGTGTCACTCCTAAAGCGGAATATTGCCATGTTTTTTGGGGGGGTTATCGTCGCGTTTATTGGCGAGCATTTCGAGTGCTTTAATCAGTTTATAGCGGGTCAGTTTCGGTTCAATGACCTCATCTACGTAGCCTTTGGCGGCGGCTACGTAGGGATTGGCGAATTTTTCCCGATATTCGGCGATCTTTTCCTGCAGTTTTTCTGCCGGATTTTCAGCCGCTTTGATCTCTTTGGCAAAGATGATTTCGCTGGCACCCTGTGGACCCATGACGGCGATTTCTGCCGATGGCCAGGCGAAGCTGTAGTCACCACGCAGCTGTTTGGAGTTCATTACGCAGAAGGCGCCGCCATAGCCCTTGCGGGTAATGACGGTAATTTTCGGAACGGTGGCTTCGGCGTAGGCGTAGAGCATTTTGGCGCCATGCTTGATGATGCCGTTGAATTCCTGCACCGTGCCGGGCATAAAACCGGGCACGTCCTCGAATGTGACCACCGGAATGTTAAAGGCATCACAGAAGCGCACAAAGCGGGCAGCTTTGTTGGAGGCATTGCTGTCGAGAACACCGGCGAGATACTTGGGTTGATTGGCGACGATTCCGACAGATTTGCCATTCAGCCGCCCGAAGCCGACGATAATATTTTGGGCATACAGCGCCTGGACTTCCAGAAATTCGCTATTATCGAGAACGCGCACGAGAATCTCTTTCATATCGTAGGGTTTGTTGGGATTATCGGGCACGAGGTAGTTCAGTTCTTCGTCAATCCGGTCCGGCGAATCCTGATTGGGAATCACCGGTGGTTCTTCCAGATTGTTCTGGGGAATATAATTAAAAAAGGTCCGAATGCCTTCGAAAAGGCTTTTCTCATCGTCGTAAGTGAAGTGTGCGATGCCGCTCTTGACGGCGTGGGTGTCGGCACCGCCGAGCTGTTCTGCGGTGACCTCCTCATGGGTGACGGTCTTGACGATTTTCGGACCGGTAAGGAACATATAGGCGGTGTTTCTGACCATGAAGATAAAATCGGTCAATGCCGGTGAATAGACCGCTCCGCCGGCGCAGGGTCCGACGATCGCGCTGATTTGCGGAATTACGCCGGAGTAGAGGACATTGCGCAGGAATATTTCCGTATATCCCGCCAGAGAGTCCACCCCTTCCTGAATACGCGCACCACCGGAATCGTTGATGCCGATAACCGGTGCGCCGATTTTGGCGGCTTTTTCCAGGACCTTTACGACCTTATCCGCTACAGTTTTGGAGAGTGAACCGCCGAAAACGGTGAAATCGAAGGCATAGACGAATACCAGTCGCCCGTGAATGCTGCCGTAGCCGGTGACCATGCCGTCACCGAGGATTTTTTTCTTCTGCATGTCAAAATCCGAACATTCGTGCAGCCGGAACATATCCATTTCTTCGAAACTGTTTTTATCCAGCAGGAGGTCAATGCGCTCCCGGGCGGTCAGTTTATTGCGCTGATGCTGTTTGTCAATCGCCGCATCACCGCCACCCTGCCGGGCTTTCTCAATCTTCTCTTTTAATTCAAGAATCTTGCGCTCTCTACTCATTTTAATTCCTCAAGTGAGATTATTTTTGACGTGATTGACCTGAGATTCGAGCCGATATTTATGCTCATTTAGCCTCTGTCTGGCAGATTTCGGTCAGCACTTTTCCCGAAGAATTCGGATGTAAAAAGGCAATCCGGGTGCCGTGCGCGCCGGAGCGGGGTTGCTCATCAACCATCCGGATATTTTTTGTAATGAAAGCCTGGATATCCGACTCGATGTCGTCGGATTGGTAGGCGATGTGATGAATCCCTTCGCCCCGTTTTTCGATGAATTTGGCAATCGGACTGTCCGGCGAGGTCGGTTCAAGCAGCTCGATCTGGACCTCGCCCACCCGGAACATGGCGACCCGGACTTTTTGATCGGGTACTTCCTCGGTGCCTTTGAATTGCAGCTGCAAAATATCCCGGTAGAAGGGAATTTGGTCCGCAAGTTTCGTCACCGCAATCCCGATGTGATTGATATTTGTAATCATTGCCAGTGTAACTCCTTTAAAAATTCTCCGATTTTTCGATTCAGTAATTTATAGGGGCTGACCTTTTTGTGAAAGACATCTTCAACCCAGCTATCCAAACGGCTGTCAATGTTAAGAAAGTGTTCGGCGGAAGCCATAATCTTGGCACTGGCGATGTGCCGCAGCTCCTTCTCGATGCGGTCTTTGCGCCTTGCCGCCAGCTGACCGTTTCCACGAATTTTTTCCAGGTAATCGGTTATTACGCTGAGCGTGTCATCAATGCCCTCGTCCCGGGTGGCAGAAGTCATACAAACCGGCGGCGTTGATTTCGCTGTGCAATTTTCCTGCAGACCCAGGACATACTCCACTTCCCGTTTCAACCGGTTGGCGCCGTCGAGATCTTTTTTATTGATAATGAAAATATCGCCAATCTCCATGACACCGGCTTTCAACGCCTGGATTTCATCACCCAGCCCTGGTACCAGCACCAGCAGCACGAGGTCGGCGAGCTCCATGACCTCAATTTCTGTCTGCCCGACACCGATGGTCTCGATAATCACGAAATCGAAACCAGCCGTATCGAAGACTTTGATAGCGTCGGCAGTCGCCCCGGCAACGCCGCCGAGATGACCGCGGGAAGCCATGGAACGGATAAATACGCCGTCGTCAGTGGCATGTTTTTGCATGCGCAGGCGGTCGCCCAGAATCGCTCCGCCAGAAAAGGGCGAACTCGGGTCCACAGCGATCACCGCCACGGTTTTATTCAGACGACGCAGGCGCCCGATAAAACGGTCCAGCAGGCTACTTTTCCCGGCTCCCGGTGGTCCGGTGATTCCCCAAACAACCGCTCTTCCGCAATAGCTATGCAGGGCGTCGAGTAAAGATTCTTTTTGGGCGCTGTCGGTTTCGTTTTCGATCAGGCTGATGCTGCGGGCAATCGCCCGGGTATTCTGCTGGAGTACCTGTTGAGCTAGTTTTTGCACGATGGTCAACGCTTAACGGATTCAATAAAAGCGATAATGTCTCTGATCGGGGTTCCCGGGGTAAAAACGGCTTGGATGCCCTTTTCCTTTAAGCCGGGAATATCGGCTTCCGGGATAACACCGCCGCCGAGGACGATGATATCGCCGGCGTTTCTGGATCTCAGTAATTCGACTACTTTCGGAAATAGTTCGTTGTGTGCCCCGGAAAGCAGACTGAGCCCGATAAAATCCACATCCTCCTGAATGGCGGTCTTCACGATCGCCTCCGGCGTCTGCCGGATGCCGGTGTAGATGACTTCATAACCGGCGTCTTTCAGCGCGCGGGCGACATATTTCGCACCGCGATCATGCCCGTCAAGCCCCGGTTTTGCGATAAGAATACGTATTTTTTTACTCACGGCTAATCCTATAAAACAATAGATTCGCGATATTCACCAAATTCTTCGCGGAGAATATTACAGATTTCGCCCAGGGTAGCGTACTCCTTAACCGCTGCCAGGATAGGTGGCATCAGGTTCTGTTCGCTGTTTTGGGCGATCCGGCGTAGTTCTGCCAATTTTTGTGCCACGACTTCACTGTTGCGCTGCTGTTTGACCGCTGCTAATTTGGCGATTTGCCGCTTGCGCAGTTGTGGATCAACTTTCAGAATATCCGTAGGCGGATTTTCCTGGATGGTGAATTTATTAACACCGACGATGATCCTTTCCCCGCTTTCGATCTCCTGTTGATAACGGTAAGCGGCGTCCTGAATTTCCTTTTGTACGTAACCGTTTTCAATTGCCCGGACCATACCACCGATGGCTTCGATCTTATTCAGATATTGCCAGACCTGCTCTTCGATCGTGTCGGTCAGTCGTTCTATGGTAAAGCTGCCAGCCAGCGGATCAATCGTGTTGGTGACGCCGGATTCGTGCGCCACGATCTGTTGCGTGCGCAGAGCGATTCGCACCGATTCTTCTGTAGGCAGTCCCAGGGCTTCGTCCCGGGAGTTGGTATGCAGGCTCTGAGTGCCGCCCAGAACCGCTGCCAGAGTCTGAATCGTTACGCGAACGATATTGTTATCCGGCTGTTGAGCCGTCAGAGTGCTGCCGCCGGTCTGAGTATGGAAGCGCAGCATCATGGACTTGGATTTCTGAGCCTGAAATTTTTCTTTCATCACCTTCGCCCAGATTCGCCGGGCAGCCCGGAATTTGGCAATCTCTTCCAGAAGGTCGTTGTGTGCATTGAAGAAAAAGGAGAGTCGTCCAGCAAAACTGTCAACATCCAGTCCGGCGTTGACCGCCGCTTTGACATATTCGATGCCGTCAGCCAGAGTAAAGGCGATTTCCTGAACCGCGGTGGAACCGGCTTCCCGGATGTGATAGCCGGAAATGCTGATAGTGTTCCACTTCGGTACGCTTTTACTGCAATATTCAAAAATATTCGTAATCAGCCGCAGGGAAGGTTTGGGCGGAAAGATGTAAGTCCCCCGCGCCATATACTCTTTTAAAATGTCATTCTGAATGGTGCCGGTCAGTTGATCCGCGACGATTCCCTGTTTCTCAGCGAGGGCGATATACATTGCGAGGAGGATAGCGGCGGGAGCGTTGATTGTCATGGAGGTGGAGACTCTATCCAGAGGTATGCCGTCGAACAGGACCTCCATATCCTGCATGGAATCAATGGCAACGCCGACCTTGCCGACCTCTCCCTCGGCGATTGGATTGTCCGAATCGTAGCCGATCTGAGTCGGCAGATCAAATGCTACCGACAGACCGGTTTGACCCTCTTTTAGAAGGTACTTATACCGCTGGTTGGATTCTTCCGCTGTACCAAACCCGGCGTACTGGCGCATGGTCCAGAAACGTCCGCGGTACATGGTGGGCTGAACACCGCGGGTGAAGGGATATTCGCCGGGGAAACCGATTTTTTCTGAAAACGCTTCAAAATCACCGCTTTCCGGAATATCGACGCGTTCCGCAGGCAGCCAGGAGCTGGTTTTAAATTCGGTTTTCCGCTCCGGAAACCGGTCGGTGACTTTTTTCAGAGTAGCATTTTCCCACTCTTTGCGGTGCTGCTGGAAGCGCTCTTCATTTTGCATGATTGATTCTCCTGTTCCACCCAGCCGGATGTCAACTCATAAATTTTAATCGTAAGCGCTGGTTTTTAAAACCGTTCATTGATGTGACAAATACTGTACTAAAAACCCAGCCTGCTTTTATATTACTCATTTGTGTAAAAAATACTTAAAAAATTAAAGAGGATTCGTAAGAAATCCAACAAGATACTGGAGCGGATTTCATTTAATCCGGTTTATCCGTTGTTCTCATTTTTAATAAAATATCATCCCGTTTCTGAACGGGTATCGGGCAGAGAGCTTGTTATTCAGTCGGTACGGTTTTCCTGAAATTTTCGCAGAGCGGCGTCGCTGCCCAGTACCAGCAGGTGGTCTCCCGAATCAAAACGGTAATCGGGGTCGGGGAAGATACTTGCCTGCGGAGTGTGTTCGGACTGTTCGCTACCCGTACGCTTTATCAACACGATCTGGACTTGGTAGCGCTTGCGGATGTCCGTTTCACGGATGGTTTTTCCAATCAGGTGACGGGGAATTTCGATTTCATGGAGATGCACATCGCCGGATAATTTAACCGTTTTTTCGGAAGCGGTGGTCCGGGCAATCCCGCTGATGCTGCCGGCAAGATCAATTTTCTGGATTTCCCGGTTATATGCCTCGATGACATCTTTCTGGTGGACGGACCCGATAAGAAGGGGGCGTCCGTTTCGGGCGATAACCGGCAGCTCTTCGACACCGTAACGGGCGAAGAGGTTCATTACCAGATCTAGATGATCGTTTTCGAAGACCGTCGGAATATCGGTGCGGGCAATATCTGCCGCTACGACCAGGTTCTCCAATTCGGTTTCGTCGCGGGCAATCCGGGCTAAATATTTCCACGACAGATGCCCGCGGTATTCGTTTTGGGCATTGACGATGAAGAGTTCCTGATAGGTATTGCTCAGCATTTTCTGAATGATTTCCGACAATGTAGCCGTTTCCGGGAGCGTCAGGATATCGCTTCGCACAATGGATTTCACCGGGATATTTTTCAGGATGTTAATGTCCTGACCGCGCCGAATGTTGATGCCCCGCCGAACTAGTTTGTCGGTGTAAATAGATTCCTTTTTCAGCCATCCGGCTAAGAGGACGCTGATGATGCAGGAGACCATGAGGGGCGCGATAATCTGATAGGTATTG
>DSAS01000148.1 GCA_011046365.1 Fidelibacterota bacterium | reverse complement strand
TTTTATGAACAGTTCGAAAATCTGGCTGCACGAACATATCATCAAACGTAAAAAAGGTTAATTACTGAGAAAGGTGACCCGTATGCCAACATTGCACGACAACTATATTGACTCTCTGCGTGGAAAAATTTCCAACTGGCTCGCATCGGATCACAGCATCCGCAATAAGTGGAGACGCTATATTCAGTACACTCCCGATTTATTCCATTTATTAATCAAACTATCGGCTGACAAATCAATCTCCGTTCACTGCAAAAGCAAACTGGCGACGGCAATTTCCTATTTTGTATCACCCTACGATTTTATTCCCGAAGAATTCTGGGGTGCACTCGGCTATGTAGATGATATCGCCCTGGCAGCTCTTGTTTTACAATGCATTGCCGGCGAAGAGGGCGAAAATATCGTTCGTGACAACTGGGACGGCGAAGGTGATATCATGGCACTGGTGAATGAAATCCTTTCAGTCGCCAATGAGATGGTTGGTAAAAAATGGCTGGATAAGTTGAAGGAAATGGTTGATTCTTGATCGTTCTGAATGAGCTGCCTGCTTTATTACATTAAATATCCCGTTTCCGGTTTGAGAGCAGAATCGTATCCCGCAGCTCCTCTTTATTGCGGGCTGCCATCCAGCGTTTTTCGAAGTTCGGGTCCTGAGCGATATTGGCGATTGCCATCAGCGCCCGCAGATGATAATTGCGTTCATCAATAGAGCCGACGAGAACAAACATAGCAAGCACCGGCTCTTTGATTCCGGGAAAAATCAAGCCCTTTTTCGCCCGCACCAGCAGGACATCAAAGCGTTTTTCACCGGGCACAATAATATGGGGAATCGCTAATCCGGGTTTGATCACTGTTCCGGATTGACGTTCCCGTTCGAGAAATTTCCTGTATATAATTCCGCTCTCAATCCGGCACCGGCGAGCCAGTATCTCTGAAATGTCTCTGAAGGCTTCTTCGATGGTTTGCGATCCCTCAATATCCAGGATTTCACAATTTCGGATCAGTTTATCAAAGCGATCTTCAATAATCCGGTCGCGCTCGATAATGATATCGCGCAGTTCCCTTTCCAGAGTCTTGGTTTTTAATTCCTTTGCCGTAACCCGCTCGACAATATACATCAGTGCTGACGTGCGGCTGACCCGTTTCTTTGAATAGCCGAAATAGATGAGCGTGCCGAATATTAAAAATATCAGGCTGATCAGAACCGGAATTACGCCCATTTCGATCAGCAGAAAACCATAGGTTAAAAGCGCCGCAATCGGCATGAAGGGATACAGCGGCACTTTGAATTTGGGACGATAATTCTGGATTTTACTTTCCCGCATGACAATGACAGAGATATTGACCATAATGAACAGGATAATCATCAACGTGGACGCCGTCTTAATCAGCTCTTCGATTTCTAAAAATATAATGACGCAAATCATAAAACCGCTGGTAATTAAGATGGATGTAACCGGTGTTTTGAATTTGGGATGTACCTTTCCCAAAAAGTCGGGCAACAACTGGTCACGACTCATCGCCAGTGGTGAGCGCGACGCCGCCAGTATGCCGGCGTTTGCCGTGGTAATGAACGCCACCATCGCCGCAATGCTCAGTAAAATCATACCGGGCATACCCAGCACCTCCCCGGCACCGATTGAGAGTGGAATCAAAGAGCCGGAGAGCGAATGACTAGGGATAATACCGACGGTTACACCGATTGCCAAAAGGTAAAGCAGAGTGACGCATAAAAAGGAGAGGATCATTCCAAGGGGAATATTGCGGCTGGGATTATCCACCTCCTCGGCAATACTGGACACCTTGGTCAGCCCCCCGAAGGACACAAATACGAGCCCCGCCGTTGAGACCACTGACCAGAATCCGTTGGGCATAAAGGGAATATACCGCTCCGGAAGGGTCGCAATAAAACCGCGTCCGATATAGACCACCAGTATCAGGATTAAAACGATAACCAGCAGCACCTGCGAAAAACCGGTGATCCTGACACTGATGATATTGAAAAAGGTAAACAGAATACAGGCACAGACCGCGATCAATCTAATCTCAAACTGGGTTATATCCGGCTTGAGCAGAATCGCAAAGGCACCGATTCCCACCAGCGCAAAGGCGCTTTTCAGACTGACCGAAAACCAGTTGGCAAATCCGCCGAATGTGCCCCAGATCGGACCCAGACTCCGGTCAATAAAAAAGTACGTCCCCCCTGCTTTGGGCATCGCCGTTGACAGTTCCGCTTTCGCCAGCATGCTGGGAACGATCAGCAGCGCTGCCAGCATATACGCCAGAATCATCGCCGGACCGGATAAGGCGTATGCCAGTCCCGGCAATACAAACAGACCGGAGCTGATCATGGCGCCGGTGGAAATGGCAAAAACATCAATAAGTTTGAGTTCTTTCTTCAGTGACATTCGGTTTTCCTCTAAGTAAATATATATTTAAGCCGTCTTAATCTAAAGCATTTTTTCCGGTTTGCCTAAAATTCCAGAGTTAACTGGTTGGTGCAATTGTCAGGAGTAACTGTATTAAGATTTGAAACGGAAATTCCCAGCAAACGAATTGGTTTACGGGGCAGATCGGGTAGACGCAAAAGGGTTTTTGAAATTTCATAGATCTCCACCCTATCACTTTTAAAGTCAGCAAAACTGCGACATCGCGTCCGCAAATCAAAATCATGGTACTTGATTTTCAGAGTGATCCGCTTGCCGCTCAGTTCTCTTTTTTGCATCTGTTTTGCCAAATCATTTGCTAAAACTTCCAGCTGCCGGTGCAACTCTTTGGGTTGGCTAAGGTCCTCCTCAAAGGTGCGTTCGACACCCAGGGACTTGCGTATCTGTTCCGGCTCCACAGGACGCTCATCAATTCCCCGGGCGACATCGTAAAAATAGAGCCCGGTTTTACCGAAGTGGTGCACCAGAGCTGCTTGGGTAAAGGCGAGCAAATCTTTTCCGGTGCGAATTCCCAGGGATTTCATCTTCGCGGCAGTCACCTTCCCCACACCGTAAAATTCTTCGATGGGCAGTGCCTGAATAAATTCTGCCACCTTTTTCGGCGGAATAACCGTCAATCCATCGGGTTTGTGCATGCCCGAAGCGACTTTAGCGACGAATTTATTGACGGAAATCCCCGCGGAAGCCGTCAGTTGGGTAGTCTGGCGAATTCTCGTTTTGATCTCCCTGGCAATCTCCGTCGCCGACCGGATTCCCTTTTTATTCTCCGTTACATCCAGATACGCTTCATCCAGCGACAGCGGTTCAACCAAATCGGTGTATTCCCGGAAAATTTGCATAATCTGCGCCGACACCTCTTTATAAACATCAAAACGCGGTGCAACGAACCGAATTTCCGGGCATTTTTGCCGGGCGATAACCGATGGCATGGCGGAATGGACTCCGAATTTGCGGGCTTCATAACTGGCAGCCGCAACAACTCCCCGCAGTCCTCTGCCCCCGACGGCAATCGGTTTTTGACGATAAGCCGGATGATCGCGCTGCTCAATCGAGGCAAAAAAGGCGTCCATATCCACATGGATGATTTTGCGCGGTGATATTTCTTTTGAAATTGTCACGCTAAATCGTCATTCAGAAGTGAGTCCACGACGTGCTTTACCCGCCGTGCAGAACTTCCATCGGTATACTCAAAGATATACGCTTTATCCCGTTTGAGCGCCTCTTTCCGCTCCGGCTCAGGATTCAGCGCCGTCTGAACGGCTTTCTCAAGGTTATCACCCGCCCGAAGATGTACAAAGGATTCCTTCAGCCATTCGGAACTGCGGTCTTCCAGCAACGGAGTACCATCATGATGGGTCTGCTGCTCATCGGGTAAATCAACAATGATTCCGACTCGCTCCAGCGCCAGAAACTCATTGAGAACACTGGAACCGTCGCTGATCATGGTATCGGCGATGAAAAGGAAGGGTCGAATGTCGTGTTGCTCCGGTCTGACGAGATAAAGGTTCCGGTTTTTCCGGATCATTTTCTCAAAAAAACGGTGATGCGAATGAGAGGCATATTTCCCTTGCCAGCTGTAGGGATGCAGCTTGATGATAACATTATAATTGCGGGCTAAACCGGCAATCTGCTCACCGACCATAAAAATAGAGGTCGGTTTAAAAGACGGAGCATAGAGAACCGTCTTTTTATCCGGATTCAGACCATATTTGCGGATCAGTACCTGCTTCTCAAAGCTGCCATCGAAAAAACAGTCCAGTTTCGGCAAACCGGTTACATAGATTTTATGAATCTTATCCAGTCCGTATTTTTTGAATTTTTCCAGCCGGTAGCGTCCCTCAACAAAGCAGTGGTAGCAGACATTTTGCTGTTTCAGCAGATGCCGGTAGCGCAATGTCTTGATCCCGGGTCCGTGGTCCAGGTTCACCAGAGTGGCGTTGCCGAAACGCTCCGGCTGTGCGATCTGCGCTCCGAGAAAAACCACATCGAAACCGGAAGTTGCGGATGTGATGCGGTAACCGCGACGCCGATATTCCGCCTCAAGTCGGCTTCTATCAGAAATCAGGAAAACGCCACCGACCCGGCGTTGGTTTTTACCGATTTTTATATACAGGTCATGGCAACCCTCAGCGGCGTAGACGGCATATACAGGTTCCAGACTTTCCCAGTAATAATCCTGAACGATATAGAATAGGATTCTTGCCATGTCTTGACACTATTTGTTAAAGCTCATATTCCAGCTGTTGCAGCAACTCGACCGCTTCGTTATTTGCCATAAATTCTTCATAACGCCGCCGGTGCTCCGGCTTTTGCCACTTCCCGATAGCATTACCATGAAGATTCTGCACGGGACTTGCCCAGTGCTTGCTCTTTTTAACGGCAGTATGATGAAACCAGTCCGAAATTTCAGCAGTCATATCTTCATTCAGAAAATGGATCAGATTTTGAATTTCGCTTTCGTAATTGTGGACAAGGCTCTCGTATTTGAGGGTATAGACATTGGGATGCCCGGCAAATGCCAGCCCCTGTTTTACATCGGATATCCAGCGCCGCACTGATACCCAGTACTGATCGGGTGTATGCCTGGGGTGTTTCGAGGTCACCACGTCTCGCCCGTCCCGGATCATATGAATAAGTTTGACCTTCTCTCCAAAATAGCGCTGAATATGACCAAAGTACTGAACATTTTTCGGTGTTTTCTCGCACCAGCGCCGTTTCTGAGGAGTAATTTTGTGCAGTATAAATTGCCGATACAGGCGATCCAGACGGATCGGCTGACCGCCGTTATCCCAGACCGTAAAAGCATAGGTCTGATTCTGAATCCCGTAAATATGCGGGTGGGCATCAAGAATTGAGAGCAGCAGCGTCGTCCCCGAGCGCGGGCAGGCACCGATAATGATCGGCTCATCGTCGAAATACCGTTTCTCTTTGGAACGTCCGGCACCGACTATCAGCGGTCGTATCATGCATTTAAAAGCATTATCCATTATTTCGCCTGATTGAATATTTTTTCGGCAATTTGCAGGTCCTTTCTCGTATCTATTTCCCACCATTTACAGGGATTCGCTTTAAGACCGGCAAACTTATAACCTTCGGCGATGCCCTCTTTAATAATTGCTTCATAATAAGAAGAGACATCATTTTGATCAATATATTCTGCCAGTTTTCGCCGGCAGAAATCACGGTAAAAATTTGTGCTAATCCGGTAAAAATTCACTGTTTTATATGTATCGGTAAAGTCAAAACCGCGCGTCTGATCCCGCTTCAGGATCATTTTCGTAATCCGGTTTTCTGAGTCACAGGTAACTACTGTACCGTTCATCCGGTTTGTGTAGTGATCAATCAGCATGATGTTTTCCGCGGTCTGTTGCACCAGTTTTGACATTATTTTCGGCTCAAAATAGATATCGGCTTCGAACAGATAAAAACCTGCATCCAGATAGTCCCGCGCCAGCCAGAGAGAATAGATATTGTTGGTAGTAGCGTACACATCATTTCTTACATATACAATCTCAATGGAATGTTCAAACGGTTTCAAATGGTTGATAATCGCCTCCGCTTTGTAACCCACAACCAGAACAGCCCGTTTCAAGCCGTTTGCGACGATTGATTGAACTAAATTCCATAAAATTGAGGTACCGTTGATTTCCACCAGAGGTTTTGGGCGATTGGCGCTCAGCTCTTTGAGGCGTTTGCCCCGTCCGGCGGCTAAAATAACGGCTGTCTGTGGTGGTTCCATTCCGATTCCTATTTAATCCAAAATTTCCCTGACTGAAAAATCATCGGTTCTAAAGTTCCACTTTTTTACCGGGATTCGCCAGTCCTTTCCGTAATGATAAGCCAGGTAGTCCTCGGCGTTTTGCGGAACTGAATACTTTTTGCCCTCAAATTCCAGCACCGTTGTTTCGTCATAAAAGTGACGCGGGGTGGCTTTCAGAACCGGTTTTTTTACATCCACTGTCCAGTAATATTCATCCCCGATCAGCCGCTTGATAAAAATATCCAGAAGCGACAAATCTTTGATGAACAGCAGGCGTCTAGTCTGAATCCGGATAATTCGTACCTGCCCTTTCCCGAATGGACCCGTATCACGCTTATAACGACGAACGTAAAAGCGATAGCCCTTCAGCCAGAAACGCCAGCGGTTCTGTAACAACCTCTCCTCATAGGTTCCGGTTATCGTGATATCAACATCGTTATCCCAGGGCAACAGGCGATTTTCCCTGATAATGCCCAACAGCGTGCCGGCTTCCAGTATATATTTAATTTTGGCGGCATCCAGAATATCAGCGACATCCCGCAGCATTCTTTTGGCTTTTATGAGAATTTCACCTTCGAGGCGTCTGCGTCCTGCCATATTATCTCAGATATCCTTTACGAAATATTTCATGATAAATGACTTGCAGCTTACGATACAGGTTGAGCGGTTTTTTGGATTTCGGTAAACAATCGGGATTATGGTGAATCTCGATTAAGCGATCAATCAGCCTCTTGCTGATATTGCCGTCGAGATAGGGATTAATTTCAGCCAGTTGCCGCCGGTTTCGCTCATTCCAGGGCTCGGACAGCGCCCGGTCAATAGCGGCGCGCAGCTGCTCCGGTTGCGTTATATTGATGGCTTTTTCGGGTCGGCTCTGGGTTTTATAGGTAACGACCGGTTTCTTGAGCACCATGAATTCATAGACAACAGACGACGTATCAGAAATCAGCAAATCCGCCAGATGTAAAAGCGGAGTAATATCATGGGTCCTGATGATGCGAAAATTATCACTGCTGACGGCATTGATGGCAGCCACGGTTTCCCGATCCATTAATTCATGAAATTTCAATATCCAAAGTTCATCGGCGTTAGCGACATTTTTCAAATGGGGCAGCAGTTCCGTGGCAGATTCCATCTTTCTGCTGAAAGTCGGTGCATATAAAATAATCGTTTTATCGTCAGAAATCCCATATTTTTCCTTCAGACCGGCAGTATCGTAATGTAAAATATAATCCACTTTTGGCCAGCCGGTTTCCTCAATTAAAAAGTGTTTGTATTTTGCCTGAAGATCCCGGAAGCGTGCGGTTACATAGGGTCCGGAAGTGCAGTAAATGTCGAAAAAATGGCGGATTTTATAATGGGATTCCTTTTCTACACCCAGACCGTGAAATAGCTGAACTTTAATACCCGGCAGACGAAAATCAACAAAGTTCCCCGGACAAAGCACGAAATCCGGCTGAAAAGCGGTGGCTTCATGGCGCTCTGTGAACAGACGCTCCTGCTCCCATTCGGCGGGCAAAATATCCAGTACCTTCCGGGAAACGTAGAGCGCAAACCCGATCTGCTGAGACCGGCAATAGCGGGTCAGTGGCAGAATGATCGGAACGGAATACTGCTTTGCGATATAGAATAATAGTCTCATAACTTAAAGTATTCCTTTAACTTCCCGTAGACCTGTTCCGGTGAAATATTGAAGGAATTATCTTTGCGATCCTTAAAGTCCCAGTCCCGAAGATACATATGCTGCGGTTTGTGCCAAGCAACCCATTTTTTTGGATTTGAAGTCGGTCCAAAGATGGCGATCGAGGGCGTTTCCATTGCCACTGCCAGATGATTGATACCGCCGTCATTACCGATATACATCGCCGCGTGTTTCAACAGCGCCCCCGCCTGGTTAAACGTCGTCGGCGGGGCGATGATCGGCTTTTCGGACATCTTACCGGCAATAAATTCCACATCACCCCTCTCTCCCGGTCCCCATAACAAAATTACCTTAAAATCCGTCCGGGTCAAAATGAGATCGCTCAACTGTGCAAAGGACTCTAAAGACCACTGTTTGCGTCTGACAGGTGTACCGGGCGAAATGACAACCAGTTTCTGACCAGTCAATCCATTTTGACGCAACCATTCACCAATGTATCGGAAAGAATCTGCCTCAACATGGTAGAATAAATTCGCCGTCTGATCTTCTGTAATTTCCAGCGGTTTCAGCAGATCAAATTTCATCAGCCCATAGTAGCGGATATGCTCTCTGGGAACCGTGTAATTATAGACCCAATTCCAGCGCTTAAGTCTCCAGCCCAGCCTGAATGACACACCACTAAACAAGGTAATCTGTGCCGATCCGGTACCCCGTAGCTGATCTATAATCAGGTCGTATTTCCGTTTGCGAACCTCTCTGATAATGCGCAATCTCTCAAGATAGTACTGAATCCCCTTCCGCTTTTCCATAATGATAAGATCATCGAGATTGGGATTATCTTTCAGCAAGGTCAGGTATGGGCGCTGAACCAGAAAATCAATACGTGCGCCTGGAAAGCGTTTCCTGAGCGCCGGCAGATAACCGGTGTTTAGCAGAACATCACCAAAGGGTTTATACTGGATCAGTAAAATATTTTTAATCTGCTTTATTGCTTCTGGCGGAATGCTTTTACCCGCCGTTTCCGGGTTCTTCAAAGCTGGTTTTCCTTACCCTCATCCTGATAAGATACATATTCCTTCTCTTCGATCAGGTCCGACTTGTATTTCAGATTGATCTGCTTCTTAATCTCCGCCCGTTTGTCATTATTGAAGTAGATGCTCCGCGCCAGTTGAATAAATTCATCATCGAACTCCTTCCGCGCCTCTTTGATACGGATTGCATCCTCGATATCCCAGAGTTTAAAGTTGATTTTCTTCAGCAACTCAAACTCCGCTGAAGTTGGTTTGATGCCACTTTTCTCCATCTCTCCCGATAATTTGTCGAACTCCTTCCGGACATTGTCCCGTTTATCCGGATCTTTGAATTTTTCCAGCTTGATGGATAAAATAGTTGCTTTATCGACAATTTCACCGATGGAAACTTCGATTTTCATGCATGCACCTCCTCGAGTTTCTGAATGACCACATTGTACACATCGCTTACACTGATTTGTTTCATGCAACTCATGTGCTCGCAATCTGTCTGCCTCTGATTAGAATCATAGCAGGGAGAACACGGTTCATTAGTAGCAATATTCACATTCATCGAATAACCGCTTATTTCTGGTTTAATATACCCGCCATAGATGATAACCGCTGGTATATGGACAGAAACGGGCAAGATGCATCAGCCCGCCTTCCAAGCCAATGAAAAGGACAGCATTCGCAATGATAGCAGCCGTTTTCCGAATATCGATAGATCTGACATCAATAACTCCGTTAAGTAACGCATCCGAAGGCATGCCGATTTGTAGAATATTTCTATCATTTAGCCACTGAACAAGTTGCTGGAATTCATCGAATCCCCATTCTTTTCGATTGGCGCTGAATTTCGCTTTTCCAACAGGTGCAGCCACCAAGTATGGATCAGGATAATCCGATTTCGCAATCTGTATTTCCGCATCAGATAAGTACAATTTAGGAGAGCGATCTTCCCTAATTCCGATATAATTCATCATCTGACAAAAAATGGAGCAAGAAGTCGCTCTATTAACAGCATATTTAGGCTTTATAAATTTTTTCGTGGTGCTGAAATGGGTTGAAGTCACCCAATCGGGATAGGGATTATTGATAAATAATTCCGGATATTTTGTTTCGACAATGATCTTACAATCCGGCTTCATCTTTCGTAATTCCGGCAACAGCATCGATAAAAGGAGATTGTCGCCCAAAGCATGTGAGGTCCAACGAATAAATATTGCCTTTGGATGTAACAGATAATAAAACAGTTTAATATAATTGAAAATCTTTCGGACCATTTATCGATGTTTGACGATTCCCTTTAAATATTTTTCTAAATCATCGATCATTTGCTTTTCCGTAAATGATTCTCGAACCGTTTTGATCGCCTCCCGTGAAAATTGCTGCCGCATTTCCTCATGTGTCATTAATCGAACCATTCGGTCAACTAAAGCTCGTTGATCGCCAAATGGGACAACAAAACCATTTATTCCGTCTCGTATTATTTCCCTGACACCGCCGACATCCGTGGCGATTACTGGTCTTCCCATCGCCATATATTCAACAATAGTGTTCGGAAAACCTTCAATTTTCGATACGGAAAAGGCAATATCGAAGGTGGAACATATTAACATGGGATTTTCTACAAATCCAAAGAAAATTATGCGTTCGGTCAACCTCGACTCTATAGCCAAATTCCTCAAATTTCGCTCTTCTGGCCCGGTACCAACAATTACCAGTACCCAATTTTTAAAATCGGGCGCAATTCGTGCAAAGGCTTGGATGAGGTGCTCAACATGTTTTTTCCGATGCAAATGGCTGTTGATTCCAAGGATTTTTATACCAGGATTAACTCCCATCCTCAAACGCTGGAGATTTATTATTTCCGGTGAGAATTCAGAAATATCTCTCCCGTTGTAAATTACTTTGAATTGAGCAGGATTCAGCCAGGGTGCTCTTATGCGGGCATTGCGGATCAATGTCTGGCAGGGGACGATACAACTATCTACCAACAATTTATGGCACCACTTGCTTCTAAACCGATTATTAAAATCGTCTTCCCTGCCCACTCGCCGGATATTCGGAATGCCGGTCAATCGAGCCGCGATTCCACCAATCGCTACCTCCTTATCAATATTCGTAACAATCAAGTCAATCTTGTAAGTGATAATAAAATAAACGAGATAGCCTATCATGACCGGATTATAGGAAGGGCCTAACCTTTTCTCGATTAATTTGATATCGAGCGGCAGTGATTTATTTATTTTAGATTTTGGGTGAGAAAGCAAATAGAGATGATGCCCTCTTTTATTAAGAGCCAGGGCAGTTTTGACAACCCAACTCGTCACACCACGCCAGCTCTTTTTTACAGATATATAAAGAATATTCAAACGATTTTCCCATCGTTTCTATGTATTCTATTTAACAACATACGCCCGAATTGCATATTGGCGTCCCAGAACTCCCAATATTTTTCCCGGATCGATGCTTTGACTTGATCTCGATTCATCAATAGTAAATCAATCTTTTCTATTATCAAATCGGCATTATAGATATCATCATATTTAATAAGATAATCATTCATACCTAAAAGTGCCATGTGACCATCGCATTTCTGATTATAAGAGAGTGCAATCATCGGAATATTAGCACCGGTGGCAAATATTAAGGAATGCCCCCGCATCCCGACTAAAAATTCCTGGTTTTTATAAAATTCCATCAAATTTTCAGGTGAAGAAGCGGCAAATATTTCGATATTTAATGCCTCATAATTATCGATCCATTTCTCATCTTCTTTCAGTGTATGAACAACAAATACTGGCTCAAATGCAAGTTCCCGCAGGTAGTTGATTATAGCCGTCATGGTATTAAACAGCCGGGAGGAATCAATCGAACGGTCAGTGA
>DSAS01000009.1 GCA_011046365.1 Fidelibacterota bacterium | reverse complement strand
TTCTGATGATTCCGCCGGTTAACCAGCAAAATGATCAGCAGCACAATCAGCGCAACGGCAAAGAGTCCTAAAATGATATAGATGACCTGATTATCCATTTTTGCGAATCCGGGCGGAGTTGTTTCCAGGGCGCCCATTTCCAATTCCTGCAGCCGGCGGTTGCTTTCCCGCAGCTGCTCTTTCAGATTGTATAATTCTGTCTCACGGGCATCAGCCAGCGCGCGGGTTTGTTCCTTTTGATCGTCCGAAATCTGCGGCGATTCCAGCTGATCCTTTAAATCCGTAATTTGCCGGCGCAGCTCCTGAATTCGCAGCGAATCCCGAACGACTGCCTGTCGTTCCAGCTGTTTTTGTCGTTCAATTTGGGACAGTCTTTCGGCTTCCTGCTGGCGGCGTTCGAGATTATCAATTTTTTCGGCAATATTTTTCAGGATAATGGCTTCCGCGGCATCCTGATCTTCCCGTTTTTTAAAGGAGGCGGTCATAACGCTGATAACATCACCCCGGGAACGGTCGTAATGGGAGGCGACGGCAACTACCTGACGGACATTTTCGATAATTTCAGGAGTAACCCCATCCTCCATAATGATATTGACCTGTTGCCTCTTAATTACCGGAATTGCCGGTCCTGCTGAGCGGGTCATCTTTGCAGGCTTTTTCGCCACCGCCTGAGCGGGTTCCTGGGTAACTTCCTCCGGTGGTCCTTCCCGCAGGGTTGTCGGGGATACGCCCTGTTCCGCCCGGACCACCTCTTCGGGTGTTTCAAAACCGGGGAGCGGCAAGCCAAGCTCCGTACTCTTTCTTACCGGGCGTTGCCCCTCTGCCTGTTCCGGAACCGTCTCAATCTGTACCTGAGCACTTGATCGGCTAGTCTCTTCGGCTTCCGCCTCCGTATCTTCTGCCGCCTGAAACTCCAGTTCAACAACCACATCAACTACAAATTTTATATCGTCGAGGAGTTTATCCAGCGCATCGGAGATACGCTCCCGCAGACTGTTTTCCAGTACCAGCTTTTGGGAAAGATAGGACATTTGGCTGTCTTGAGACGGTGTCCAAGTAACCGCCACCATCAGGATCATCCCCAGGACTATCCATTTATTGAATCTTTTCCGACTCTTGAACATCGTACCTCTCCTAATTTATAAAATTGTCAAAAAGAATATCTCAACCCGCCGATTCATCGCCATGCGTTGCGGTGTCGCATTGGCATCTGCGATTGTTGCTCCGGGTGCCCGCGGACGTGTATCGGCGTACCCGATAGCCTGAAACCGTTCGGGCGGAATCCCTCGGGCGATGTAGTAACGTACCACCTGCGCCGCCCGCGCCGCCGAGAGCTCCCAATTGGAGGGAAACATTACCGACCGAATCGGTACATTATCGGTATGCCCCTCAATAGCGATGGGATACGTGGATTTCTTCATCATATCTTCGAATTTATTTAAAATCGGGTAGATTCGGGGATTCAGGTCGGCACTGCCGATTCCAAAGGATATCTCGCTGGGAATCTTGATGGCGACACCGCGCTCGCTGGTCTCGACTTGAATCTGCTCCTGTAAATTTTCCTCTTCAATGACCTTGACCACATCGGAATAGATTTCCGCCAGAGAATATTTTTGGGTTTTGGTCTTTTTCCCCAGCGCCTGTCCGACAGAATCACTGAACTGTTCCAGCTTGACGGGGTCAATAGTGGACATGGAGAAGAGCAGCACGAAAAAGGTCATCAGCAGAGTCATCATATCACCGTAGGTTATCAGCCACGGCTCTTGCTCTTTACCGGATTCCTCGATTAAATTTTTCCGCTTGCGCCTGATTTCTTCAGCCATTCAACCTTATTCCTCGGGTTTTTTCCAGTCACGCGGGCGCAGATAAGAATTCAGTTTTTCACGCACGATCAGGGGATGCTTGCGGGCATGAATCAGTAATACCCCCTCGATCAGCATCTGCTGCATCATTGTCTGGTTCTTAATTCGGATTTCGAATTTTTCCGCCATGGGATTAAAAAACATATTCGCCAGAATTGTCCCATAAAAAGTCGTAATCAGGGCGGCACCCATTCCGGCGCCCAACACCGCCATAGGATCATCACCGCCACCAGCCATATCAGCCATTCCATAAAGCATCACCACCAGACCGATCAGGGTTCCGATCATCCCGAACGCCGGCGAATATTTACCCATCGTGCGCAGCACGTTGGCTTCGCCCTTCTCCCGCAATATCCGGTTCTCGATGCGGGTTTCCAGAATTTCCCGAATTTCATCGGGATTATAGCCGTCAATTACCATCTGGAGACCATCACGAAGGAAGAAATTCTTAACGCTACCCAGCGATTTTTCCAACTCCTGCATGCTCTTACGAGCAATCGGCGCCAACTCTACAATGGCCTCTACTTCACTGGGCATATCAATTTTCTGCTTTTTAAACACTGCCATCGCAGAGCGCAGCAAACCAAAGACATCCCGCATCGAAAAGCTTAACAGAGTTGCGGCAAAGGAACCTCCCGCCACAATCAGAAAACTGGACAGGCTGACAAAAACGATAAAATTTGGGGTTAACTGGTAGATTCCCAGGACAATCAGTCCAATGCCGGCAAAAATACCTAATAAACTCGCTATATCCATAGACTGCTTTCCTCTATTCCTTCCGGGTTGATCCGGTGCTTCTCAGACGGTTTTCGTTCAGTGCCCGTAAAATATTGCGGACGTCGTCATATTCGGGGTCAATGCGCAGTGCCAGATTCCAGTTGATTGTTGCCCGGTCAATATCGCCCAGTTTATAGTAGATAGAACCCCGGCGGGCATAAGCCAGCGCCAGATTGGGATTCAGCTCGATCGCCGCTTCCACCTCCTGTAGCGCTTCCCGGTAATCACCGGCATAGAAATAGCGCAATGACCGGGAAAGATGCTTCAGAGCTAAATTAATATTCTGTTCCATGGCGTGTTTTGCCAGTTTGGCGGAGCGTACGGAATCCTCCAGCACCGCCGTTTTCTGGCGCAGCTGGGCGACCTCACTGGTCAGATATTTTATCTCTGCTTCAAATATTTTCAGGGAATCTCTCAGCTTGGCAATTTCATAATCGGCGGCTTTCAGCGTCGAATCCAGCTTGATAGCGAACTGCTCCTCCATATCCAGAATCAGCTGGGTCTCTTCATCAACCATCCCTTCCAGACGGCGACGGCGGGCGCTCTCCGGCTTGACCCGGGGAATCCGAAAATCCAGTCCGATATTCAGGCTGGGATAATTTTTTGTAGTGCTGAGGTCAAAGTCATCGGCGCCGAAATTGTACAGCTTGACCAGATTATTGACACCGAACATCAGGTTATAATCCTTAGTGAAGGGAATCCGAACACCGGCATTGATCCCGCCGCCGTCAAATTCCCCGATAAACTCGACACCGCCCCGTTCCGCCATGATGCTGGTATGCAGCAGAATCCCGGCAAAGACACCCGCGCTGGTGGTTGAATCGCTGCCAAAGCCGGTTGCCAAACCGCCGGTTCCAAATCCCATGTAGGTACAGAGATTGCTGGTTTCAAACTGCTTTTCATTACTGATCACACCGAAAATTGAGAGGGTCTTTGTATCAATATTGAGCTCTTTATCGCCCTGCTTCAGAACCAAATCATGTACACCGGCGGAAAAACTGATGTCGCCATACACAAAGAGGCGCTTCTGAAAATGCAGACCGAATTCCACCGGCGGAGCGGAACCAACGCCTTGAATGGAGGTAATTCCAATTTTAAAAGTATTGGACAGATCGGTTTCAAAAAATACCCCCCGCGTGATCAGCGTATCGGCAAAACCGTAAATATCTGTGCTGATTCCCGTCCGGAATACATAGGGAGTCCGGTAAATACTGCTGGTTGGAATCTTCAGCATATAACCGGGCTTGGTAAACGCCACCCGGGTCACCTGACCGGAGAGAGTGATGGTCGAGATTATGCATATTAAGAGGATATTACCACGTTTTATCATCAATTCCTACTCCCTTTTGGTCTCAATCCATGGTACCCAATCGCTTCAGTTCCAGATCCGCCAGTTTAGCCATCTGACCCTCCGGAAATCTTCTGAGAAGTCGTTTCAAAAAAATTGCCGCCATCTTTTTATCCCCCAGTTTGCGATAGGTAACCGCCGTCAGAAAAAGCGCATCATCCAGATTTTCACACAGTGGATATTCTACGACTTTTTTCAGATATTCTAAAGCAAGATATTCATCTTTCAGGTAAATATAGCAATTCCCGATCCAGAAATAGGCGTCTCCGATCTGTGCACCGGGTAAATCGCTTTCGATACTTTTCTGAAAATAATCTATCGCAATCGGATAATTTTTCGCGAGATAGGCAGCCTGCCCCTTTTCAAAAAAGCGCTCGCCCTCCTTTTTGGTATAGCGAATCCGGGGTGTGCTCAATTCGGCATAGGGCGATTGAAAGACCAGCTGCTTCAGCCGCTGATTTTCAACAATCAGCGAGTCCACCCGCCGCCGGATTGCCGCGAATTGCCGCTCGGTTTTTTCACGGGAGCGGGAAAGGGCCAAAGAGAGGGAGTCCATTTGGTTCTGTAGGTGAACCAAAGCTGGGTTCGCAACGCCAATGCCTTGAAGGGGGGCAGACTCCCTCGCTGGCTCTATGGTTATCCCTAAATCGTACATAAATCCTTGATCCGCAGTCCCCCTGCTGCTATCCACTGTCTGGGCTGAAATTGCAAGGGGTATAACCAACATAATTGCAAAACGAATCACATTCCTGTTCAAAACTTTTCTTGAGTCGTTAAATATTTTTGCGCTTTTTCTACCAATTCGCTATGGGGAAATTCGTGTTCAAGCCGTTTAAAGGCAGCCAGCGCTTCCGGCTGATTGTTCATTTTCAGATAGCTCATGCCGATTTTAAAAAGCGCCGCATCGGCTTTGTTGCCATCACCCAGCGGTTTCACCTTTTGAAACGCTTCCACGGCTTGGGAATATTTTTCCTGGGAATAGAGGTTTTCGCCCAACCAGTACTGGCAATTATCAGCCAGCGGGTGGCGTTTACTGAGTTGCAATAATTTCTCGAATTGCGTCACGCTGGCGGTATAATTACGGTCAAAATAGAGATTCAGCGCCTCGTTGTATTTCGTCCGATATTCCGAATCATCCACATCGGAAATCAGTGTGTCAGTCTCTTCGGTAACTACGTTCGTGGTCTTGATGGATTCCAGAATTTCCTGGGTCAGCGCCCTGTCCTCATCAAAAGTATTGACGATGAGCTTGAAATTCTCCACCTGATTCTGCTGTTCCTTCAAAGAATCCACTTCCGACTGTTTTGCCAACAGGGAATCTCTCAGCCGCTCATTATACCTTTTCAGTCGCTCAATCTCATCCCGGATCGCCTGCAGCTCGGCATCGTGGATACTCAGGTCGGACTGCAGCTCCAAAACTTCCACGTTCTTGTTGCTGAGCTCGGCTCTCTTTTCAGATATCTCGATTAGCGTTGAATCGGTCTGCGCACAGACGAATGTGACCAGGAGGGTCAGCCAAAATAGATTCTTGAATCGGAAAAACGGCATTATTGATACTGCTCCCATTCAATGGTGTAGGAATACCCGATAAAACTGCCAAAATCCTTCGGAATGATTAGTTCGAATTTCCCGGTTGCGCCGGGGAGCAGTGAATTATTGGTCGTAATTCCGGAGTCTTCAAAAGTAAAATAACTGCCTTCCACAAAAGCGGTGCGGGTTTTGGTATCCCCGCTCCAGTTTTTCCGAAAGATAAAATTGACTTTGACAAAATCCGCCCGCCGGGCACCGATATTTTTCACTTCACCGGAAAAAATGGTGTTTCCGGAGCGGTCTTTGCGCTCACTGATATTACCTAAAAGGACACAGTTGGCTGTTTTGACGCTGCTCTCGGGTATCTGCGCCGGTTCTCCCGATTTTGAGATATAGCCGGGCTGCGGAACCGACGGGTAAGCCGCTCTTTTCTGAACATCACTGACCAGTTCCTGCGGAACATACTTCTGCGCCGGCTCTTCCGGGACATTGGTAATGACCCGGACTATCGAGGATTTATCAAGCACCAGATAACCAACCAGGGTTTCAACCTTGATGATTTTATCGTCCTGATAGATGATTTTACCGTAAATCGAGGTTCCGTTGTCGGTAATAATCTCTTTGTCGTAGATCGCCAGCGGATTCATCCACATCTGACTGTTCGCCTGCAACTCTTCCAGCTGTGAGCGCAGGTGTTTGAGTTCGGCGGCGAGCTTTTTGACTTCAAAGGTCAGCTCGTTCACCACGTAATTCTGATCCGGGCTGCCGCTGCGAAGCGGGGCAGCCGGTACTGTTTTTACCTCTGCCGAACCCGCTGTTGCCGTTCCAGTGGCTGGTGCTGTCTGCGATTCGCTCGCCGGTTGAGCGGATTTGACTAACTCTGTTTCACTCTTATCCGCTGATTTGCTGCCGAAAAGGCTGCAACCTTGCATAAGAGGAAATATGAGGAGGGCTGCAAAAAATATTTTGGCTTTCATAATCCCACACCTTCAGGTATAAAGTGTCTAAAAATTTACGATTGACACTATGGCGTTGCATTCAGAAAAAATATAGTCTCCATATCGGGTGAATGTCAAGGAAAAAATAATGAAAATAGGCAAGTTAGCCAGATGACTTAAATTGTTAATTGAAGTGTTGACTCCAGTGGCTTTGCTTTCAGTTGCCCTTAATCTCATTTGTCCGGTCACACTTCGTGCACCGCCTTACAGCGGAAACCGTAGAATTGCCGCCAGATGGCCGTATTTTTCCATGGATTGCTGGATATATTGCACGTTTATCCCCTGCTGAAGCGCAATATGCAGCATGTGTTCGCTGATGTTCTGGGTGCGCTCCATCGGACCGCCGTGTTCGGGGCATTCTTTCCCGGGCGAGAGATCGAAATATTGACAGTGCCGGCAAAAGACTCCCTTGCGCTGATAATGACTGTTCAGTAAAATCGTGTCAATCCAGTTGTCCCGCAGCTTCGGGAGAACGGCGTTAATACCCTCGATCGCCTGATTGGACTTTTTCAGATTTTCGAACCGCTCCAACAGCTCCTTTTCGAATTTCTGCCGGGACGTTTGAGCGGCTTTTTGAACCTTATTGAAAACCTCATTCAAGGGCGCCTGGGGTTCAATATCCAAGACCGCCGCTACTTTGGAATCCACATAATCGTGCAAATATTTTCGGAATTCACCGATTGATTCCCGGCGTCCGCCCAGGACGATCCAGTTAAATTCATGGGTTTTATTCAAAGTAAACATTTTTTGAGCGACCTCTTTGTAGTGCTGGATAATGCCCTGATGAATGTTCCGTTCAACTTTGCGCTCCTGACGCCCCTGATAGCCGCCAACCTTGACCGATTCCGGCGCATTCTCGCGGACACTGAAGAGCTCCTTAAAATCGCCCAAAGACTGCTCAAATATTCGTGCTTTGGATTTATCAATTAACAAAACCCCGTACCGGCGATAGTCGCTGAACAGCTGGGAGAGCTGATAAATAGAGGGTTTCGGTTGGATCACCAATTCGTTTTTCAGTGGGATTTTCAGATTAAAGACCTTCCAAAATCCGCTCTTATTCTGGCAAAAGCAGATTGAACTGATATATTTTGAGGTATCCAATTCCACTTCAAACCAATTAATAATGCGGTCGCAATCAGCCAGCACGGACTCTCTCTCCGCCTCGGTCAACTGTTTGAAGTAGGTGGTGTTTTTCTTATACCGAATCATTTTCTTCAATTCCACCAGCGGAATCTTATGATTGCCGTTTTTAATATTCGCCGTAAAGTAGGCGCTGGTGACGGGATAATTGTTAGGTGCGAAATGAGCCAATTCCCTGACAATATCGTTCTTAATCATGGGTACTCCTCGGTTATTTATTCTTGCTACAACTGAACATTATTGACCAGAACGTCTCCGCATGTTATTTAGCATGCCGGAAAAACATTTCCGCTTGAGTCTGGTCATACTTAATTTGGCTAAAGATGGCGTTTCCCAAAATAGGTCTGGATATACCACAAATATTAAATAAGGAAAATTTTAGTAATTATCAATAGATATTTGCGTTCAGTACACATTATCTTAAAAAAAGACTGACTTTTTTACATAAGATCAGCTAGACCGGATTTATCTCATCCAGCCAGCGAACCTCCCTGGAAAGGTCCAATAGCGCCGCATAAGGATCGTTTTGGTTGATATTTTCTATCGGAAGCACCAGACAGCGGGCGGTTTTCCCCGTGTCCAGACTGCCAACCTCCTTGTGAAATCCGATGGCATACGCCCCGTTCAGAGTTGCAAATTTCAAGGCGGTATCAATATTGACGCCCGTCTGATTGATACACTCGACAATCTCCTTGCGCATGTCCAAATCACGTACGAGGGCTTTACTTTCGGTTCCCATACAGATATTTACACCTCTTTCCAGAATTTGTTTCACCGGAGTTGGATGCCACTCCAGATTCGAGGCTGTCCGGGGACAGATACAGACGTTTACCTTCGCCGAGGTCTCCTTGATCAGATCAATGTCATTACCGGTCAACTGATTCATATGGATCAGAATATTGTGCCGGGCGGCAAAGTGATTGTTGAAAAAGTACTGCACGGAGGTCATCCGGGGCGGCTTCCAGGTATAGTCATAATCGCCCCCGGCAAGCAGGTACTGTCTGACGGGACCTGCGCCATTGACTAAAAATTCGGTTTCAGCCTCGGTCATAGCCATATGAATGGCAACATGGCGCTCAAAGATGCTAATTTCCCGGAGGAGATCGGCAGACAGTTCCCAGAGCGACGACATCCCGAGATGACTGGTTATGCGTTTCATCGGCGCCACCTGCCCCAGTTGATCCCGGACAGATTTGAAAATTGCCTCCGATTCATACTGCTTGAATCCCCGGACTTCATGAAAAACCCGGGCAAACAGAAATTCCTCCTGTAAGATTTGTGCTGACAGACCGTCCTTTGAAAAATCACCCAGGGCAATCGTTCCAAAACGCCTGCTCTCCTGAATATTGCTGCGGACAGTCTCCGCCCGCTGTTCATCACTCTGATTCTGCAGCCGGATGGAGCTTTGCGAAAGGTAGTCAAAAAACCGCCGTACCGGTTCCTGGAGGGTGTCCTGTTCTAGATGGGTATGGACATTGACAAAAGCCGGAAAGATTACCGCTTCCCCCAAATCTGTCAGCGGTTCCGGAATTGAATCGGCTAAATCCTCATAGGCGCCGATAGCCCGAATCTGCTGATCGTCAATCACAATGACGCCATTCTCAATTGGCGGAGCAGAAAGCGGTAAGAGCCAGTGCGCCCGATAAGCCCTCAAATTGACGGATTCCGATTCGTTATTCAAATTTACTCCCTGATTTTCGTAATTAGTTCCTATCATTGTAGGAAAAATAGAAGTTGCCTATTAATAAAACAAGAAAATATAGTTGCATAATAAAAGTCATTTGCGTAACATTGTCGCTAATATTGTAACATTGTGATCTTATTCACCTCTAAACTAACAAATCAATCGTAATATCAGGTTGTCATTTTTAATCAGGATTCATTAATGAGTATTCAAACAAGGAAATCAAAATATTTTCGCAACTGTCTGGTCATCGGATTAGCGCTGGTGATTCTCCTGTCACCTCGTCTGAAGGATTTCGCTAAACCGGTTCCTACCCACGACCCGCTGTCCCCATCTCTGCAAGAGTACCACCACCTGTTCGGCTATCTCAACCAGGCTGGGTTTATACTTCCCGATGTCCAGGAACTGTTCTGCGACCCACGGGTCGAATATTACCGGGATATTGCCATCAGCCTCTATCACCCGCCCCGGATGGAACACTACAGCAGCATTTACTTTCACAAGGCGGGCGAAACCTACGAAATTGATGAGTTCATCACCCGCTACGCCCAGCAGTTAAAGCACGCCGAAGAGCGCTTCGGTGTTAACCGGGAAGCGATTGTGGCTGTGCTCTTTGTGGAAACCAAAATCGGCAAAATCGTCGGCAACCACTCAGTGTTTAACGTTCTCAGCTCTTTATCCCTGGCAGATAGCCCTCCATCCCTCAGGCAAATCGAAAACCATATCAACGAACGATACCACTACCTTGACTACGACAAACGCCAGGAACTGATCCAATATTATCAAAACCGTGCCGAGCGCAAGGCGGTCTGGGCGAGGGCGGAATTCGCCAGCCTGTTGCGCCTGCATTTCGACAGCCATCTGGACATTTTGGAACTGCCCGGTTCCTACGCCGGTGCCTTCGGGTACCCCCAGTTCATGCCCTCAAATGTGCAGCGCTACGGAGTTGATGGCGACAACGATGGGATAATTGATCTGTATAACTTCAGCGACGCCATCATGAGTGTCGGCAATTTCCTCAGTAAAAAGGGCTGGACGGAGGATACCGAACGTCAGTACCGGGCGCTCTTGAGGTATAACAACAGTCACAGCTATGTGGAAAATGTGCTGGAGACCGCCAGCTCCATTCTGGCTGAAAACGACTTTATTGACTAAATCTATCTCTGATAATATAATTTTCCGGAAAAAAGGCGACCCCAATGGGACCAGCGTCAAAATGAACGGAAAACTGCTCGGTTTCGGTGTCAATTTCAATTACCAGTTCCGAATTCGTCGTCCCGTTAATTGTCAGAACGTCGGTTAGTTCCTTTTCCGGTTCTGTCCAGACTGAAACGCAGTTGTCGCCGAATCGCAACCGCTGAATGCCATGCCGGTCCTGGCGCCGAATATTCCAAACCAGTTTGTCGGCAGGCGCATTTACGGAAAATCCAAGGACATTTTCAATCAACATTGAAATCGGTCCATGACCGGAAAAGCAGATGTGGTCCTTGCGGCAGTAGTATTTCGCATCCCAGCGCGTCCCGGGCGATATTTCTTCCGGCGCATACATTTCCCAGATTCGGTGCCGGAGACTTTCGTCAAAATAAATGCTGTCAGTGTCAATTTGTACATCGAACCCCTGATATACTTGGAGCATATTGGTTAGGTGATTCCAGGCGGCTGCGCGGGCAAATTCCTGCTCATTATATCGCAGCAATCCCTGAATAATCATATAGTTCGTCACCCCCCAGACTCCACCGCGCCAGTAGAATCCCAGGGGGTTGTATCCCTCCGCCCGGATCGAAACACTAGGAAACATATGCTCCAGATGAAAAGCGCTGGAGTCCTTCAGATGCTGGATTAATTTAACCGCTTCCGGTCGGTTCGGGACACCCGCCAAGAGTGCCCAGAAGCCGGCGACCGTGTAGAGCCGGGCGGGTTTGCCTTCGCGGGTTATATCAAAATAAAAACAGGAATCCGGGTCCCAGAGTTTTTGGCGGATGGTGGCGGCAACCCTCTCATATTTACGCCGATAATAGACCGCCTTACCGGAATCGTTCAATATCTCAGATATTTGGCGCAGCTGTTCGGCAAACAGCGCCATCTGCGCCGATAAGTCGGTCCAGCCGCCAAATTCGACATCCCCTCTGGGCAAATTCAGCATACCCGTCCCAATGGGAGTCGCATAATACAGGTCGTCCGCCTCGTATTTACCCCGGCAGTTGCGGTCAATCCAACGAAAGTAATTTTCCAGGCTGGGAAACACCCGTTTCAGACGCAGAGTGTCAGCCGAGAGATAAAAATATTTTAATTCAACCCACGCAAAAAGCGGCGGATGAATCATGGGATCAGCCTGACTGGGAAGGTGCAGAGGCTCACCGGATTGTACGATGTAGCTGCGGGGTATAAATCCGTCGGCGCGCTGTTTGCTATAAAACAGGTCGAGGGT
>DSAS01000177.1 GCA_011046365.1 Fidelibacterota bacterium | reverse complement strand
GATGTGGCTCTGGAAAGGTGATCCGCTGGCAAAAGCAACTTTCGACGTGATGAATATTCCCTCGGTTCCCTTGGAGGTGACCGATGTTCATACGGCATTGCAGACCGGAATGCTGGACGGTGTTTATATTTCACCCTATGGCGTTTTGGCTTTGCAATGGTATGTCCGAACCAATTACATTTTGAACTACCCGCTGACCAATTCTGTTGGTGCGGTTCTGATGACCACCCGAAAATTAAATTCCATGCCCGATGATTTACGTCAAATACTCATTGAAGAAACGCAGAAAAGCATGCGCCGGATCGTCGTCTCTAGTCGCCAGGATAATCTGGAATCGCTGGAGGTGCTTCAGGAAGCCGGACTTAAGCTCATTCTGCCGGAAAATCAAGCCGCTATTGATGAATTTAACGCCGCTGGTGTTCAGGTTCGGGAAAAACTGGTCGGTGAGCTTTACTCTCAGGAACTGCTTGATAAAGTAATCCGGTTGCTGAATGAATACAGGCAAAACCATGGTTCATAAAATCCGACTCTTTATCGAAAAAATAACCGGTTGGACAGCGGTTATCCTGATGCTGACGCTGGTGGTGTTGGCGTTTACCCAAGTTATTCTAAGGAATTTCTTTTCCCTCGGATTTAACGCCTTTGAGGTGTTGATGCGTAACGCCGTTCTTTGGATCGCCTTTGTCGGCGCCTCACTGACAACCTTACGGGGAAAGCATATCTCCATTGATATTTTGCCGCGCTTTACCAAAGGCAAACTGAAGGCTTGTCTGGAATGGTTTCTGGCGGCAACCACTTCTCTGATATGCCTGTTCCTTGCCTGGTTGGGAATTCGGTTTTTATCCCTTGAAATTGAACTGGAATCCGTGATTGCCGGTGTTATTCCCGCCTGGATCATCGAAATCATCATTCCCATCGGTTTTTTCCTACTGGCATTTTGCTTTCCTCTCCGGATACTCGACCGCAAAAATGATGAGCAGGAGGCTTTCTGATGGCATTCTCCGTTACTTTCCTGGTGCTCTTCCTCATCAGCATCGGTCTGCCATTGTTTTCTGCAATCGGCTTCACAGCGGCAATGCAATTTATTCACAGTGGCATTGATCCGACAGTGGTTATTGTGGAGCTGTACCGGATTGCCTCTGCTCCCACTCTGCTGGCGATTCCACTCTTTACCCTGGCTGGATATGTGTTAGCCGAGAGCAAAGCACCGAAACGGCTCTTGAACCTGGCGGATGCGGTACTCGGCTGGCTGCCCGGCGGCGTGGCAATTGTGGCCTTGATCACCTGTGCGCTGTTTACCTGTTTCACCGGTGCTTCCGGGATCACTATTATTGCCATCGGCGGACTGATTTATCCGATTTTGAACAAGCAACAGTACAATGAAAAATTTTCTTACGGCTTGATCACCTGTTCCGGATCGCTGGGACTCCTGTTTCCGCCCAGCCTGCCGCTAATTCTTTTTGGTGTGGTCGCTTCAGTCTCTATTGACAAGCTCTTTCTTGCCGGTATATTACCCGGACTGCTGATCATCCTGCTGCTTTCGCTCTATGCAGTTAAACAGGATACGAATCGAACCGTTCGGCGTTCCGAATTTTCCTGGAGAAAAGTACTGAATGCTCTTCACAATGCTAAATGGGAAATCCCGATCCCGATCATCATTATCGGTGGAATCTACGGTGGCTTTATCACCGCCGTGGAAGCCAGCTCCATCACAGCTTTTTATGTACTCATCGTTGAATTTTTTCTGAATAAGGACCTGAAAATCCGTACCGATCTGTATCCTGTCGTACGCAATACGGTACAATTGGTCGGCGGAATCATGATTATCCTGAGTACTTCAATGGGATTGACAGCGTTTTTCATTGACGCCCAAATCCCTCAGACGGTACTGATCTGGATCAGGTCGGTGATCAGTTCGAAATTTACATTTCTCTTGCTTTTGAACGGATTTCTGCTGGTGACAGGAGCGTTACTGGATATTTTCTCGGCAATTATTATCGTCGTACCGCTGATCGTGCCGATTGCCGTCAGCTACGGTATTGATCCGGTGCACCTCGGAATCATTTTTTTAACAAATCTGGAGATCGGCTATTTGACGCCGCCGATCGGGTTGAATCTGTTTATTTCCAGCTTTCGGTTTAAAAAGTCAATCCTCTATTTCTACCGCGTCAGTCTGCCGTTTCTGGCGATTTTATTGATTGCCCTGCTGCTAATCACCTATATTCCGTCCATCAGCCTGTTTCTTGTGACTCTGTTCTAAGCTGAGTTCTGCCTGAGTTGTAGGCACCACATAGACAAAAAAACACAAAGATATTTTTTATTATGCTTCAGCCTCTATTAGTGAGATTGAATTTACTTAACAATTCCTTGGCTGTCGCAGTGAGCACTTCATTTTTCCACTCGTCACGTCGCTCCTGCGACGTGGTGTATGAAAGATTATTTTAGGCTTCAGCCTGAATTAGTAATCTCGAATTTGCTTAACAATTCCCGGGCTGTTATTGCGATTGATTCATTTTCCAGCTGCAGCTCTTTCACGAAAGAATTGCTCTCATAATTCCCCCGAACCGCGGTAAAATCAGCCAGAATTGTGTCTTCATCTTCACAGTCAATACCATAGGCAATGCGGGCGTTCTGATCGAATTCCTTCGCTGCATCTTTCAGGATCATGTTGTTGAATTTGATACCGGCACTTTCCCAATCCGAAATAATCCGTCCGATTTCAGCGTTGCCGATTTCGGAGATATCTTTGCCAAAGCGCTGCGTAATCAGCCCGCAGGTCCACTTCCAGTTCTGATTTGCATAATTATCATAAATATTCCTAAGAGAACCCGTCAGAGACTCCACTGAATCAAACTGCTGATCAGTTACTCTGTCAATCAGGTCGCTTAGTGTGCTTTTCTCGATTAGCATTCCAGCCAGGTCAATCCACTTCCCGAATTCGGGATTAACCTCGAAAATCTGGCTTTTTAATTCGGCAACGGAGCCTGCACTTCGAACCCGCCTGATTAGTTCGTTACCAATATAAATCTTAATCGCTATATCGTAGTATTTCGCACAGGTTCTGAGCAATAAACGCTTAATATAACAGCCTTTATGATGAATAAATTCCTGTTCTTTAGACGTATTTTCCGATAATTCTTCCAGCAACGCCTTCGCTCGGACCATTTTACCAACGGTATATGGATTGAACAGATCAAAATGAATCAGGTCGTATTTCACAGGATCGTTACGTCGGTCACGTGCCAGCCATTTTGCCGAATCCCGGCGTGTCCCGACGGTAAAGAGATTCATCGCCGGTGTTAATTGGGTCTTGCCGTTCTCTTCCGTGATATATGAAAAGGGAAAATCAGAAGCGTCGAAATTGGCAGTATGCTTGCCGGTCACGACGGAAAATGCTCCAACACGCGATGGCCAGAGCATATAGGAAAAGGAACCGGTTTTTGAACCTCTCTCCAGAATGCCCTGATGAACCGGACCGAGTTTATACATATGATTGCTCTGATTCGTCCCGCTGCCGGCATTGTAAAAAGAGAACAGTCCGGCAATCAGCAGTGTAGACTTATGATGCGTCACACTATAGGGACCGGCGAAAATACTACAGGCTTCACCGTGAAAGCCTTCGCAATTACAGAAAAATGCTGAATTTTCGGCGGAATACTGTTTGCCGATTTTGACACTCTGCCCAACGAAACAGCGATCCAGCAGTGCGCCGCCGTCTATTTTCGTCCCCGACTGGATTATAAATTCCTTCGCTATCACCGCATCACCGATATAAACCGGCGCCTCCCGATTGCTGCCCACGGTGCCCTCCTCAAGGCGGGTGACATTTTCAATCAGGGAATTCTCGCCGAATCGAACATTTCGAATAATGCCGGAATGGCGAATCACGCTACCCGCACCGATGAAACCCCGCCGGGATTTTTTCGCAGCACAATACTCCGCGATCATCGCCAGGAGGCGCTCAATAAATTTCTGATCGTGGCGATAGTTCACCAGCAGATAAGCCAGCTGCGCCGATAAGCAGTCAAAGATCGGTAATGTTCGAGCGCCACCTTCATTTAATACATCCAATTCCACACCATTGCCAAAACCGCTAAAACCCTCTGTTACAATAGAGTTACAGTTTTCTATTACAGTATCATCTGAAATATCGTAATTCGCCAGATTGGCAACATTGATAATCAGGCAGTTATCTCCGACCTTACAGTGTGACAGGTGACTGTTATAAATACCGCATTCAATTTCGCTGCCGCCCCGAAGTGCTTTTTTACCACTTAATTTTCCGATGCTGATATTCCCGTAAAAATTGACATTTCTGACGGTCTCGGTACGAAATTGAGCTTCGACACTGATCGCGTTCCAGTCAGCGGCTGTACAACCCTGAGATTTCAGGATTTTGACTTCATTCTCAGTCAGTTTTCGTAGGGTCATCACCATTCCATCAAATCTTTGGTAGTTCCGCCAGCGTCTGGCGCTCAATATCTTTGAAATATCTGACCGTTCCGACTTTGAGTTCCATCGTGGATTCTTCGTCGCAACAGATAATGCCGTGCTCATGAAGCTGCAGCATTGAAACCGTCCACATATGGTTGATCCCCTCTTCGACGACTTTCTGCAGAGCCCGCCCCTTTTTATAACCATTAATGATGATCAGCACCTCCTCTGCCGCCATGACGGTACCCACGCCCACTGTCAAGGCTGTCTTGGGCACCTTGTTGATGTCATTGTCAAAAAAGCGGGAATTGGCAAGAATGGTATCGTAGGTCAGAGTCTTAATACGTGTTTTAGAATTCAGAGAGGACCCGGGTTCATTAAAGGCAATATGTCCATCGGGTCCGATCCCGCCCAGAAACAGATTGATTCCGCCGGTTTTTTTGATTTTTTCTTCATATTCCTGGCATTCCAGCTCCAGGTCGGTGGCATTACCGTTTAAAATATTGATACTTTCTTTCGGGATATCAATATGGCGAAACAGTTTGTCCCACATAAAGTAGTGATAACTTTCCGGATGATCCTCAGGCAGTCCGACATACTCATCCATATTAAAAGTAACCACATGCTTAAACGATACTTTCCCCTGTTTGTACAAATTGATTAATTCCTGATAAGTTCCGATAGGTGAAGAACCGGTGGGCAATCCCAGTACGAAAGGTTTAGCGGCGGTTGGCTGGGCGGCGTTGATCTTGTGAGCAACGTAATGAGCTACCCATTTGCTGAGTCTTTCATAATTTTCATGGATTAATATTCGCATAGATCTCCCTTTCTATGATGATTTAACAGTATGGTTAATCATAATTTTGGCGTCGGCGACAAAACAGCCCCGTCCCTCTTCGAGAACAATCAACGGGTTGATATCCAGCTCCTTAATTTGCGGACAATCGCACGCCAGCTGGGAAAGCCGCTGAATGGCTTCTACCACCGCCGGAATGTCTCTGATCGCCTGTCCACGGGCACCTTTTAGCAGCGCCGACGATTTGGTTTCATCAATCATGGCACACGCCTCGCGCTCGCTGACCGGCGCAATCCTGAAGCTGACATCCCGGAACACTTCGACGAAGATTCCACCCAATCCGAACATGAGCACCGAATTAAAAGAGGGATCGCGCTTGACGCCGAGAATCACCTCCTGACCTTTGGGAATCATTTTCCTTACCAAAACGCCTTTAATATTTGCATCCGGTTGCCTGGTGCGAATATTATTCATCATCGTGTTGTAGGCTGCCTCCACCTCCGTTGCACTTTTCAAATCCAATGCGACCCCGCCAAGATCATATTTATGAATAATATCCTGCGACATGACCTTCATGACAACCGGATACGAACTCTTCTCGGCAAACTGAACCGCCTCTTCTTGATTGGTTGCCAGATAGGATTCCATGACCGGCAATCCGTAAGCGGCAAACACTTTCAGAGCAGTATCCTCCGTTAAAAACGGTTCATTTTGGGCGGCGGCGTGCTCCAGAATGGCTCTTGCATTGTCAATCCGGACATCATCAAAAGAAGCGATGTTGTCCCCGGCGTCGTGTTTTTCCTGGTGAAATTTATATACCGTGGCGACTGCCTTGCACATATCCTCCGGCAGAGGATAATGTGGGATTTTGTTGCGCTGCAAAACCTCAATCCCCTCCTGCACATCGGCTTCCCCCATAAAGGAGGCATAGACCGGTTTGTCATAATGGCTGGAAACTTTCGCCACTTCCCGGGCAATCAGATCAATCTCGGTCATGGACTGCGGCGTCAGGATTACAAAAACTGCCTCAACCGCCGGATCGTCGAAGGCAGCCGAGAGAGCAATGTTGTAACGGTCGGCACGGGCATCACCGATTACATCAACCGGATTGTTGATATTGGCGGTCCTGGGCAGGTTTTTTTTCAGGATTGCTGTTGTTTTATCGGCAAAAGTCGCCAGCTTCAGACCGTCATGAATCGCGGCGTCAGTCGCCAGCACACCGGGACCGCCGGCATTGGTAATAATCGCAATATTGTTTGTGTTGGGCGGTGGCTGGTAAGCGAAAGCGATGGCAATATTAAACATCTCTTCAATGTCGCTGCAGCGGATTATCCCGGCTTGCCGGAAAGCAGCAGCGCAAATTTCATCGCTGCCAGCCAACGAACCGGTATGCGAAGCGGCAGCGGAAGCACCTTCGCTGGTGCGTCCCGATTTCAGAATCAGAATCGGTTTACCACTCCCGGCAATCACATCGCGGGCGGCTTTCATCAGTGCGTTCCCGTTAGAAACCTCTTCGAGATACATCAGGATGACTTTCGTTTTTGGATCATCTTTCAGATAATATAACAGATCAATTTCGCTGATATCGGCTTTATTGCCAAAGCTGATAAATTTCGAAAAACCAATATGCTTCGCCTGGGCATAGTCAAGGACTGCCGTACAGAGTGCTCCGCTCTGTGATAAAAAGGCAATACTGCCCTCCTCAGGCATTTTACGGGCAAAGGAGGCATTAATCCGTGACTGGGGGTCGGTGTTGATTACTCCTAAACAGTTTGGACCAATGAAAGACAGCCCGTACTTATCAGCAATCGCCTTAATCTGGTTCTCCCGCTCAACGCCTTCACCGCCAACCTCCTTGAAACCGGCAGAAATGATTATCGCCGACTTGATGCCCTTCTGTCCACACTGCTCCAACGCCATGTGACAGACCGATGCCGGAAATACCAGAATCGCCAGGTCAACGGGGTCTTCGATGTCAAGCACATATTTATAGGCTTTGATGCCCGCAATGAACTTCTCTTTCGGACTTACCGGAAATACGATGCCATTGAAATCGGCTTTCAGAATATTGTCCAGGATATCATGTGGAACTGTACCGCGAACTTTATTTGCGCCAATAATTGCTACCGAATCCGGATAAAATATCTTTTCCAGATTTTTTTCATGTATCCCTGACTTGGATGTCATTTATACCCCGTTTCTATGTTTACAAATAGCCTTTGATGAAATCAACTGCGTCGGCAACAGTTTGTACGGAGAGCGCCTTATCTTCATCCATTTCGATACCAAACTCCTCTTCAAAGCCGGCGACCAGCTCGAGACTCTGCATAGAGTCGGCACCCAAATCAAAAATAAAATTGGCTTCCGGCGCTATTGCCGTACTATCCATTTTCAGCACCTTCGCGACCACCTTGATAACCCTTTCCTGAACTTCTTTCTGATCCACGTCAACCTCCTATATATGATTAATAATCAGATAGTTAGTAAAGTACGATGCCGATTTTTTATTGTATCTATCTTAAACCCCACTTTCTTATAACTATTATGAATCGAATCTTTACTTTAATATACTTGCCGAAGGAATAATCTTAATACCAATTAAAATAACATTCGCTCAATAATACACAATTATTGAGCAAGTATCAAGGAAAATATGTGTTGTTAGTTAAGTTAGGGTACTATTTAAAACAGGTGTTTATTTTACTGATACCTGCTCTTTAACGATTCCGAAAACATCCTGAATCGCCTTTTCAAAACTTTGCTTGGGCAGTGCCCCCACAGCCATCTGTGGTTGTCCCTCTTTCGGAACAAATAAGATTGAGGGAATACTGCGAATTCCGAAAACCGACGCTAACTCCTGCTCTTCTTCCGTATTCACCTTATAGACATCTAATTTGCCTTTGTATTCGGCAGCGATGTCTTCCAGAATCGGCGCAACCATCCGGCAGGGGGCGCACCAGTCGGCGTAAAAATCAATAATACAGGGTAAATCCCCTTTAAACCGCCATTCCTTATCATTCTCATAATCGAATACTTTGGACTTAAAGTCATTCTTCGTTAATCGTACTGTCATTCCAATCCTTTCATCTAATTTTCACTCTATCAGATTCCCGCAATCGACATTGGTTACATTCTTAAAAAAATTTTCCACCCTGGATTTTTAGTCAAGCAGTTAATAAAACCATTGATCGGCAATTTTAACTGAGATCAGATTTTTATAAGCACGTTTCAATATCGTCAATTATTATCCTGCTACTTTCCGGTTCTTTATAAAAAATTGTAGTTCTTTTTCAAATGTTACTGAAAAAGGAAAAAAAACAATTCGTATTCTCTAAACGCAATCCCGCAGGGATTCAACTTGAATAACCATTAATAAAATTCATGTACAATGATGCAACACCATAATCTACAAACCACGAAGTGGTTGTATGAACCTGATGCGAAAGTGATAATTTACTGATGCCCACCCGACGCGGGTGGTGATAGTTCAACTCCTGGAATTTATCCGGACAGATCCCGTCAGGGATTAAAATCACCTTCATTCATTAAGACGCTTGTAGCTATAAAGATTTTGAGTATTTAAGTACAATCAATAGGATTGATAAAATTTTGCATATTATTGCAAATATATGAAATCATTGCTAATATATTGCGTATTATGATTTAAAATCAGTGGAGTTTGAAAATGAAAGAAATAATGACCCTTGAAGAATTAGCCGCCTATCTGCGGGTGTCCGAACGAACGGTTTATGATTGGGCTAATAAAGGGGAAATTCCCGGCGGTAAGATCGGTACATCGTGGCGCTTCAGACGCATTGATATTGAAAATTGGGTTAATCAAAAACTCTCCCCGCGCATTCATCCCGACGCCCCCTCTGCGCCCCCGATTTCAGCCTTTTTAAAGCCGCAACGCTGTGTCCTCCTCGATTGTAAGAGTAAAAATGAGGCACTAAACAGACTGATTGATCTCTGCACCGATATACCCGGTTTGACAAATCGTACGGAATTGGCGGAAGCCGTTTTTAATCGTGAAAAACTGATGAGCACCGGCATCGGACTATCCATCGCTGTCCCCCATGCCCGTCTGAATTCAATCAACGAAATCCAGATGGCATTCGCTGTCAGTAAAACCGGTATCACGGACTATGAATCGCTCGACGGGGTTCCCGTTCGCCTCATCGTTCTTATCATCGCTGGCAGAAACCAGCATACGGCTTATATTCAAACCCTCTCGCGGATTTCCCGGTTACTGAAAAATGAAATTATCCGGGAGCGCTTGTACAATTGTAAGGACGATCAGGCGATTTACGATATTCTGGTTGAAGGAGATATGTCTGCGTGAGTATGAGTCCCGGAATACTGGTCTTTTTTGGTACAGGATTTTTGGCAGTATTTTCGGTGCCTTATTGGTAAAACGGCATATCACGGTATGCCCAGCTGGCTCTGGTTGATCATTATTCTATATGTCGCCGGCAGGAGCACCGGTAAAATGGTCGGTGCCTGGATCGGCGCAAAACTGACCCGGACTGAGGATGTTGTCCGGAAATATACGGGAATAGGGCTCTTCGCACAGGGTGGAGTTGCCATCGGGCTATCCATTATGGCGAGTCAACATCTCAAAGGAATCCCGATCTCCAGTAGTCTGTTTTTGGGGGATATGATTATTTTCGGCATTACCGGTACGACCTTTATCGTCCAGATAATCGGACCTCCCCTTGTCAAACTGGCGGTCAAACTCTCCGGCGAAATCGGAAAATATATTATCGAAGAGGATATCATTGCCATATGGAAGCTGTGATGTCATGGTAAAAAATATCCTAATTATCCATGAAAATGATTCGGTTCGCTCAATTTATTACGGAGAACGAATCCCTGGGCAGCGCACTGACGCTGATGAATCAACTGTTCAGCGATTACCTGCCTGTTGTGGACACGGTTGAAGGTAAAAAATTCTGCGGAATACTTGACCGGCGCCTGATAAAACAATCCGTCAACCGCCGAATGATCGCTACTGCCGGTCAGCAATCCCGCAACTAAGCCAAACCGGAAATATTTCTTTACATTTCGCTGATTTTCGCTTACAATTAGCATATTCACATTCGGAGGGACTATGAATTTTCCATGGAAGTTTTTTACCGATCTCGGGGTCATTGCGATTGCGATGCTGCTGGCGACGCTTTTACGGGCAAAGCTGAAATTTTTTCAAAAATATCTGATCCCAAATGCCCTGACCGCCGGTTTTATCCTGCTGTTTTTTTATAACTTTTTTGCAAAATACTTCGGTATGGACAATCATGACCTCGGCGCCATGGTTTACCATCTGCTGAGTCTCTCCTTTGTCGCCATGACGCTCCGCAAGTCGCCGGAACCCCATAAAAAGGGTGATCTCGGTATCTTTTCCACTTCGCTGGCGATTATTTCACAATATGCCATCCAGATTATCCTTGGACTGCTATTGACTTTTTTCCTGATGAAGACCTTTTTCCCGGAGCTCTTTCCGGCTTTCGGGTTGTTATTGCCGCTGGGATTTGCCCTGGGACCCGGTCAGGCTTACGCCATCGGGCAGGGCTGGGAAGCCTTTGGTTTTGAAGGAGCCGGTTCCGTGGGATTGACTTTTGCCGCGGTCGGATTTCTGTGGGCTTGTTTTGGCGGCATGTGGCTGATCAATTACGGTATCCGGAAGAACTGGATCACGCCGGAAAAACTGGAAAAACTGCAACAGCGCAATGTTTCCATCGGCGTGTATCCCAAAGATAAGGAACTACCGGTGGGCTCCCGCCTGACTACCGAAACCGAAGCCATTGATTCGATGACCTATAACGGCTCCTTCGTCATGCTGGTTTATCTGCTTAGCTTCCTGTTATTAAAATTGCTTACCTACCTCCTCTCCTTCGCCGGAAATGCCGGCATGGAGCTCGCCGTGAACCTCTGGGGCATCAGTTTTGTCTTTGCCGCCATTACGGCACTGATTGTCAAAGGCGTCCTGAATCTTTTTAATCTGCAACATACTCTGGACAATGGCTGCCTGACCAGAATTTCCGGAATATCCGTAGACCTGATGGTCGCCGGTGCAATCGGAGCAATCTCTCTGGTGGTGGTTGTGAAATACTGGATTCCCATAATCTTTATTTGCGTCATCGGTGGAATAATCGTCATGGTCACAATTCCCTGGTTCTGCTCCCGGCTGTTCAAAGACCACCGCTTTGACCGAACCCTAATCGTCTATGGTGCCTGCACCGGTACAATGCCGACCGGGTTGGCGCTACTACGCGTCATTGACCCCGATTTCGAAACCCCGGTCGCCTCGGATTATATGTTCTCATCGGCAGTAACCTTTTTCATCGTCATTCCCATGATCCTGGCGATCAATCTGCCCGCTTACGCCTACCGAACTGGTAACATGCTCTACTTCTGGGGAATGATTGGTATTGCTACGGTTTACCTGCTCTTTACCTTAATTTCATTTCGCTTAATTGCCAAAAAGCGTAGTTTTATGAACAGTTCGAAAATCTGGCTGCACGAACATATCATCAAACGTAAAAAAGGTTAATTACTGAGAAAGGTGACCCGT
>DSAS01000122.1 GCA_011046365.1 Fidelibacterota bacterium | reverse complement strand
CGTGGCATTATTCCTTTTTGGAAAATTCTCAATATTCCAGGTTAAAACCTCAAAACTGTTCGCACTACCGAAATAGAGGTTATCCAGATTGAGTCGCGTACTCAATTTCAGAACCACCACCGGACTTGAAGGCGATGTGCTGATACCTGCCACAGCAGAAATCCGATAGGCAACAGAATCCAGCCTGGAACCCGCCGGATCCACCAGCTCTGTGCGGTTGGCATCAACAATTTTGTAGGTTAATGTCCAGTCCCTGTTGCCGATCTTTTTATCAATGGCAAAAAACTCCTCGCCAATACTATTATCGCGCCAGCAAATCAGTAACTTTTCACCGTCAATCTGTCTGCCACGTACCTCAGTCGGTCGGCAAGTAGTGTCAATATAGGCGCAGATTTCTGAAAATTCCGACGTATCGTCCGCAGTGAACGCACGCAGACGGAAAGCGACGATCCGACCGGGAATTAATTCCACCGAATCGCTGAAACTGGCTGTTCCTGAGGGAAAATTCTGGTAGTGGTCATTCCATGGCTCTTCCCCGACTTTGCGGGAGAGCTCGACACCCTCGATCTGCTCACTTTCAGGATTCTGCCATGTAATATTTAATTCGTATCCACTCAAGCGGCTGACTGCAAGTATTGTCGGCGACGGCGGTTTTGTCTGCTCATTCCCGTGATGATCACAGGACGTGGTCAGCATGATTGCGGTAATATAAAACCAAAAAAGGATTCGATTCATCAACAATTCTGGAATACAGCAGCGGAATTAGCCACCAATTTCTTTCCAGCGACCATCGGTAAAGGGGATAATTGGTGAATTATTTCTTATATAATCAATCAATGCCTGGCGCAGCAGGATGCCGGTGTAGTTGATTTTGCTCGGCTCCACTTCCAGCAGGCGGTCATACCCGGAATTTCCTTCCGCCAGATAGTCGGAAACCGCCAGTGAATATTCACGCCCTTTTTCAATCGGTTTACCGTCAATTGAGAAAGTGCTCACCCGGGAGCCGTTCGGCTTTGTTCGGTCTATGACGATTTGCGCACCTGACAAGAGCATTCCCCGGCTGTTCCCGGCAACCCGGTCCTCCACCAGATTTAGCAGGAATTCACCGGTTACTTTAATAATTACAATCCGGTTGCCGAAAGGCATGACCGAAAAGATTTGACGCGGCGTAATTGCGCCGGCGGATATTTCCGCTCTGACGCCGCCATGATTCGAAAAGGCAACATCCGCATTCACACTGGCGCGCATCGCATCCACAACCAGATTACCCATGGGTGATTCACCGCTGCTGGAACGGGAAATCGGTCCGGTGGCTACTCCAATGATTTCATCGAAACCGGCTTCGGCTTCCTGAACCCATTTGTCAATCTGTTTGGCAATATTTGCATCGGGTAAAAAGTCGTCTTCAAAAAGGGTAAATATTGCCCCTTCGTCGCTGACAAAATCATAACCCGCCAGCGTTCCGGTTTCCCTATGAATATAAAAATTTACATGTCCCAGATTGCTGCCGTTGGCGTAATTCTGAAAAATCAGGGTGTGATTCAGCGGGTCTTCCCAGGGTTCATAGAATCCGCGGTGCAGATGCCCGGAAAACATGACATCAATACCCGGTACCCGGTGGGCGATCTCCTGGGCGCTGGAACCATAATCGGCAGGTACTTCACCGTCGGCGCGCCGAGCCATCATCTCTTTATAGCCCTCTTCGGGATTGTAAGCCAGCCAGGCATGGGTGACCACGATAATCATGTTGACACCCTGTTCTTTTAATTCAGGAATATATTTCCGGATTCCTTCGACCTCAGGGCGGAAATCCAAACCTTTGACATGCTCCGGAAAACTCATCGCCGGTGTCGAGGTCAGCGTCGTCCCGATAATGCCGATTTTGACACCCTGAATCTCCTTGATAATATAGGGTTCAACAAAATCAACCAGCTCTCCGCTATCTTCGTAACAGAGGTTGGACGCCAGAAATGGGAAATTTGCCATTTGCGCCAGGTCACGCAGATTTTCCCAGCCGTGATCGAAATCGTGATTACCTACCGCCAGAGCATCATATTCCACGGTGTTCATATATTCAACAATGGCTTTACCGGCGGACTTGGTCCCAATTGGTGTGCCCTGGTAAATATCGCCGGCATCAAGCAGCAAAAAGCCCCAGCCGTTTTTATCAGCCTCTGCCCTTTTCTGCAAAATATACCTTCCGGCGACTGCACCACCGCCCAGCATGGGTGGAAAATCGGGATTGATAAAACTGGCTTCACGACGATCAATACCACCGTGGATGTCATTAGTGAAGATGGTCACTACTTTTAGAAATTCATCCTCAGGATACTCCTGGGTGAAAGCGGCATTCAGCAGCAGGATCAATAGAATTATGGTAAAATAAATTCGTTTCATATTATTAGAAAGAGTATTTCAGGGTTAAGGTTCCGGTCAGGTAATTCTCCCGGACGGTATCGAATTTGTTCCGCTCTTCTCCGGCAATTGGAAACAGGTCAGGATAATCGTAATCGCATTTGGAAAATGCTCCGGAAACATCCAGTGCGAGGTTGCCCCAAAGGTAGCCGGTACCGGCGGTGAACCAGTTGCGATCCATCCCGGCATCAATGGGATTGGGATCGTGATAAAAACCCATTCTGAAGGGCACGTCGGAGAAGAAGATATGCTCGACAGCGACATGGATTTTCAGAACATCTCTTAAAGGATAACTTGAAGTGTACAGATCGATCGGAAATGCCGCCGGAAGTCCCTCATTGCGGTATTCATATTCGACTTTTGATTTTGACCAGGGTTGAAAGACGGCTTCCAGATAAAAAACGGTTTTGATGATATTCTGCGGCTCGTATTTCAAGCTCAGACGCAATTCGCATGGTCGGGCATAGTCGGCACTCTTGATTTGCCGGGTTGAATCAATATTAAAAACCGGTAGCAGACTCGTCGTGTCGTAGACGAGATGGAACAAACCGTTTTCAACGGAAGTATTGTATTGAAATTTATATGCAGCGGCAAAACTCAGATGTCGGTTGACATCGTAGGACATTCCCAGAATCACATTTTTCAGGGTTGCAATAGTCGGTTTGGACTGGTAGGAAATCGTCTCTGCGGCGGCGAGATTCACGCTACTTTTAATGACTTCAATCTCATATCGGTCCTCATTGGCGCTGGGCAGATTTATCTCAAGTGCGGCGGCAAGCCGGAGCTGTTTTAAAACCTGATAAGAACTCCCGATGGCAAGCCGGGCAATGTTACCGGTGCTGCTCAGGCGATGATAACCCACCAGGGGATCGCGGTTGTACTGACCATAAACCGACCCTCTTACCTCCTCTTCATAGCGAAAATTCCGGTTGACAGACTGCTGAAACGCCAGTCCGAGATGTAAACGATCGAGCAAATGGTAGTTCAAACCAACCTGGACGCCCGGATACCAATTGCTGTTCACCACATAGGTATTATCGGCTAAAAAATCTCCGAAGCTGTCCTGGACGGGAAAAGAGCGTTTTTCATTGATGGAATTTCCGTCCATTCCGAAATAGAAAGATGCTTTCCCGGCGGACATGGCGATCAGCGCCGGATTTGTGAATAGTGCCGCTGCCGAACCCGAATTGCCCCAGGAGGAAAAGCCGACGCCAATTTGCCTGGTACTGCTGATTGCCGGCAAATCTCCGATCAGGGGGCTGAAAAAGCTCTGACCGTGAAGTGAAACCAATGATGCTATAAAAATAACTAATAATCGCTGTTTCATTTAAAACCTATAATCGAGTTGAATTCTAAAATCTGACGTAGATGGTTCGTAATATAACTCCTGTATGCCGGGATCATTCTCATCAATGCCCTCGGCGCCGGTGTCTACCAAACCGCCGACGATATTGGTCATGGGATCATGCAGATCGAAACTGTATTTGATGCGAATGGAAAAGTCCCGGGACAGTCGCGAAAAGACGGACACCCAGCCATGCAGCGCCCGGGTATCAGAACTGAAAATCCGGAAATCCGTATCTTCAAAATTCCAGAGAAAACCTTTGTAGGTCATTAGAGAGCCCATGAGTTTGATGCGCTCATTCACATTATGCGTGAGGGTCACTCCGAGTGCATCACTGGGTGAACCGGCATTTCCGACGTAAGAGGCTCCGCCTGTGGCGGCATTGGTCACCAGACGTGATCGTGGAGTGAATTCGGTAAAGCCCAGCGAATAGAGTACCCGAATCTGGTTATAGTTGGACAGCCGGACAATCGCCTCCAGCCTTGTCTCATTGGCTTGATAAAAGACCGGTGAAAGGGTATTGGTTTTGTCGCGGTGCTGCCATTTCTGACGAACCCGGAACCGGTATTTGAAAACCGGTCGGTATTCCAGATTGAGCACCGTGCGATAATACTGGGCGTTGTCGGCAACTCTACGCCAGACATCCTGTTCGGCGGTCATGACCAGTGTGCGATGCATCTGATAGCGGGTGGTAAAATAGAATCCCCGTTCGGCTTGCGGCTGGGCGCTGGCGGAGTAGAGATAACCGAGAACAGGGTCCTTTAAGTAATACACATCCTCGTATATTGCGCTTTTGAAGCGATGATAATTGCTGTAGGAGCGCTGATAGGGATTATCAAATTCCAGATCATAGTCCCGGTATAAAAGCAGAAAATTGAAATTGTCAAACTGCAGATATCCCGACAGAACCAGTGCATGCGGATCGGTTTTCCGCTCCGATAACGTCAGGTCCTTATCGAGTTCGGCATATTCACCCTGCAGGGTCACATTCCGGATAACGCTCATGAATTCAATTCCATAGATTCGGCGAACCGCCCGGGCTTTCGACCAGAGCGAGGATGTTGCGGCGGAAGTATAGGTTGCCGCAATTTCAGAATCGGCGGAATTCCCGATCTGGGTCAAATACCTGCTGAGTCCATCGTCGTTCAGAAGGGTCTCTTTAATCTGTAAATCCAGCTCCCGGTCGTACATGCTCTGGTACATGGTCAGACCAATATAGGTCCCGGGCAGAATGGAATATTTCACATTTCCGCCCAATAGATATTCGTTAACAGAATTTACCATGGGCATTTCAATTTGGTTGTAAAGTCCGTAATTCATGCGCGGGTACATTGTGATCAGGGTTGAAAAAGTACTGTCGCTATTCACGACCGCATCTTTGGCATTGTAGGAAACAAAACCGGTCCCAATCAGATTCCCGACCTGAGATTCAAGAGCAACACCACGCAGACCGTACTGGGTTGTACGGGAGGCGTTTCCGCTGATTCCGTTCAGACGTTTGCGCCAGCCGTAACCGGTTTTCCGGGGCATGAAAAAATCCGTAGCTTCGAAGGCAACTCCCTGACCGAAGGAAGCGATATAATCGCCGATGATAATCCGGTTGAGGCGTACAAATCCGAGATTGATGTTGTTAGCTTCAAAGAAGGCTTTGAATTCCGGAACCCGGCTGTCACCGAAATAGATGGTTCGTTCGCCCATATTCCGTAAATAAGAGGTTTCCAGACGATACTTCATGCCCCAGCGTAAGCGAAGTTTATAATAAACATCCAGCGGATGGTCCAATTTGATAAATTCGGTATAAGATTCGGCATCGTCGCTGGGTGTCTGACTGAGGGAAATATTTTTAACCACCGCCGAAAAACTACCACCGAAAGCGTGCTTATCAGTTCCCTCTTTATAGCGGATAAAATCCTCCAGATTGGAGAAGCCGTAGTAAGAAAGATTTTCCGTGCCGCGCAGGTCGCTCCGGTTGTTGATTTTGCCCTGTTTTTGACGCTTGACAACCGCGACGGCGTCAATGGGTGACAACCCGGCTAAATTCAGCAGTTCGAAATAGCCGATGGTATTGACATCCACCGGATTGTTCAGCATATCAATCCAGTTATTGACGAAATTTTCACTGGCGCCGTCGTCTGAAATCCACTGCTCGACCTTGTAGTAATTATCCTCCACCCGCTGCTGTGACTCCGTGAGAAAGATGGGTGTCAATTGGGTCATCTCTTTTAATTTCAGGAAAGTAGCGTAATCAACGCTCTTGATTTTCCGCAGATCGTAGATACTTCTGAAAGGTCCGATATATTCGCGGTATTCGAGAATGTCCAGTAATTGTCTTTCCGTGATGGGTAGTGTGGCGATTTCTACCTGTGACGCAGTGTTTAAATCGATTTTTTCCGACGGTTCCGCATTCAGTATGCCCGGCATAAATCCTAAGAAAAGGGCTGTCAGGACGTAGTAGCAGAACAGTATATTTATAACTTTACTTAATTTACGTTTCATTTTTTAACAAATCTGTAGCCCAGACTGAATTGATGCGTTTCCGGCAATACGGGATGGCTGATATAGGCATAATCAATCATGGCGCCGAATTTTTCCAGACCGAAACCAAAGCCAAGGCGGTTTGGCTCGGTGTTGACACCGGTGCGCAAAATCAGCCAGGGCGCAATCCGGTACTCAATCCCGGCGCGGTACTGGGTTTTGTGATTTCCGATCGCCTGATAAACCATAAAATTGGTTTTCAAACCGTAATAGGGTTCATACCCGAATCCCACGGCAAGGCTACGCGGCAGGCGCGAACTGGTTGCCGCGCTGCCCATCTCCGGGCTGTTGATATTTTTGACGTAGAGCGCCACCCAACTGCGTTCGTGCAGACTGCCGGCAATTGCCAGATCAACGCCAAAAGCAAATCCGTTGCCCAAATTTAGTCCGTCGCTACCGTCGCCGGTGATGCCAGCGGATTTCCCGTAATCCACCTGATATAGGTTAATTGTATACCCAAGTGCCAGAGTAGAGATCAAATCCTTTTGCAGGTAAAAGGCGTGTGCAATTGTGTAGGCATTTTCTGTGGAAAGCAGGTTGCCATGATAGCTGCTCGAACTACCCTGATAGCCGAGCGCCAGGGTACCGAATTTACCAACCGGCAGCGCAATCGCTCCAAGCTGAGTCGAAAAAAAGGACAAACCGTAGGGTTTGTAAAAGGCGGTTACCACTTCGATTCCCTGCAGACGGCTGAGACCGGCGGGATTGATGAACAGCGCCCAGGCGTCGTCGGCGGTGGCTATATTGGCAGAACCTGTCGCACTGACGGTGGGAGCAATCTCAGTAACAGTGGTAAATACCTGCGCATACCCCGGAAAGAACAGTGCAACTGTCATGAGGGCAATGAATAATTTATTCAGTTTCATCAAAATTTTACTCCTATCACAACCGGGGCAATGTCATAGGCGGATTTTCCGGTAGTTCGATTGGTAGATTCCAGATGAAAAATATAGGTACCGGGGCTCATCAGCTCGTTTAGTTCATTGCGTCCGTCCCAGGTATTTTCTTTTTTCCAGGAGAGGGCAAAATAATCGTCTTCCAGGGATATTACAAACCGTCCCGCCATGTCGTAAACCCGCAGAATAACCCGTGAATTTGAGGGATATTCATAGGAATAGTGGATCACTTCACCGAGTTTCGGCACAAAGGGGTACGGCGCTACCGTCAGTTTTGTGCGCTCCTGACCGGGTTCTCCCAGAATCCACGGCTGGACGTCTTCCGCATAACCCAGCAGAATCTGCGGATTATTACTGTAAATACTAACGACTCCCTTAATCTCCACCATATTTCCCGCCGTCAGTAGCGAATCCAGTTCATCGTTGACAATCTCCCCCAGACTGTTCACCAGCACATTGGCGGAGTTCCAGATGCGAACAGTAATCCGACCGGTAACGTCCTCAATAATAATGTTAGACCCGCCGCCGATATTATCCACCCGTTCCGCTACAGTGCCGTTAATCGTCAGGAAAGTTCCCTCGTAATAAGCCGGTGAACTGTTCAGCGCCGCAATGGAAACGGTAACGACGCCGGGGATGGGTACGTCGGTTGCGATTCGTTGAAATGTAAAATCCGACAATTCATGAACGCCGTTATACTCTTCAAGAACACCAGTTACTTCGATGGAATCCCCCTTCTGTAAATCGGTAGTGGCGTTGCTATACAGATTAAGCCCTCGCCCGCTAAAATCCTGAAAGTAGGCAGAGGTAAAATCGGTCCTCAGAATGCCGGAGCCGATGGTTACTACACCGGTCAGCGAGACGGTCTCGCCCTCCCACTCGTCCCAATGGTCGCGAATGGTCTGAATCGTGAGAATCGGTTGCGGTTCTACAACGGTGATCTGACCAATATTGGTGCTATTTTCCAATCCGGTATCATCTACAGCGCGGATATAATACGTCAGCACACCGGCAGAGTTCAGGGGACTGATGGTTACCTGATAGATACTCCCAACCAAACTCATCTCCGCCGTCAGCCAGTCGCCATCAAGTTTGTAAAACAGCATAACCGTATCTACAGCGCTATCATCAGTAATATTACAGTAGAATGTGATTTCTTCATCGGTAGTCGGATTTTGGGGTAAGTAATAGGGTTGATCCAGTTGCGGCTTCGTATTGGCGACAGCGGCGATCTGCCAGGTCTCCGTAAAGGGTTCGGAGGTTTCATCATGCCCGGTAATTCCGTTGCCATTGGAGGCAACTTCGCCGCCTTCATCATTGATACGCTGAAATTTTTCACCGACGACATGCGCCGCTATGTATTGCTGCTGGCTGACCGGAGTATCATTGCCGTAGCCGGATACACCAGTTTTATCCACGCAGTTCAAGCGACTGCCCCACACCAGATAATCCACATCTTTGACGACTGCGGCAATGTCATCCCAATAAAAGAGAACCAACGATTCCTGAATGTCGTCAAGATAAACCGGGGCTCCGCCAATAGTATTAATCCCATTGACAGCCGGACGGAAATTGTCTTTTATCGCCAAATCTGCCTTTTCACTATAGTAATTATTAAATTTCGCGCTGTCAACTGCAATAGTAATACTGCTTCCGGCAGTCAGGATAAAATTGTCGGGGAAACGAGCCGTGAAATCAGTCGCTGATCCGCTATGATAATTACTACCTGACGGCAGATTATAGTAAAATTTCCCATTGACGGTATCAACAGCATCGGTCAAATAATAATTGCTCATGTCCACATCCTGAACCGTCGGATTCGTTATCCGGATATATTCCCCATCGCCGGGTGTGATAACGACTTCGGAAAAAATCAGATGGTCCGGTGCCGCCTGTATGAGCAACGGAATAAATACCATTAAGAGGACTGAAGTTTTTTTCATAATTATTTCAGCAATATGATTTTTTGGGTTGCCACGTTTCCGTCTGATTCAAGACGGACAAAATACATTCCGGAATGCATTTGCTCAGCATGTAATAATGTGGAATATTTACCCGGTTTTGCTTTGCCGGTTGCCAAAACGGCTACCTCCTGACCCAGCAGGTTAAATAGACTTAGCCGAAAATCACCAACCTGTGCCAGTTGCCAGGCGATAGTCGTCGTCGGGTTAAAGGGATTCGGATAGGCTGGTTCGAGCCGAAAGGTCAGTGGCTGCCGGATCGGGTCGTCATTAATTCCGGTTCCCGAACGGATATCTTCATCATAGGCGACCAGCAGCTGGTGCTCACCGGAATATTGGGAACCTACTCCCCGATACCAGTATGATTCGCCATCGGTTAGCGCAGCTACGTCAACGCCCGTAGTATTCCAGATCATAACTGCCGTTGTATCTGAACCGTCAGCAATTAGCAGCTTGCTGCCATCTGTCATTGTAATGCGTTCTGCCAGTTCTCCATAAAATTGAATCCAACTGCCTTCATTGTCGTCACTGTTGGCACCGGCAATGCTCACACTCTTAGGTGCCGGCAAATCGTTGTTTGTGGATACGACCTGATACGAAAAATCGGTAATCTCAACGGTTGTGTAGTATAGTTCTGCATAGCCGACGACTTTTACTTCCGTACCGCGCTCCAAATCGTTGTGAAATTCTGAAGAGTACAGATTCAGACCGCGTCCCGATTCGTCTTGAACATAACAATCGGTGCGGTCATCCCGCAATTTTCCGGCACCGATGGTAATGATGCCTTCAATTGAAATAATGGTTCCTTCCAAAGCGTCAATATTGGCATGGATATCGGCAATATCCGTGAGATTTCCGGCGACCAGAAAAGACTGCACCGTGGATTCACCAATGTTACCTTCCGAATCCGTTGCTACCAGTTTAAATTCGATCCGGCTGTTACCGGGTTGAGTCGGCAGCAGTACTTTCCAGATATGCTGATCGGGATCATCCTCCCAGGAATCGGTGGATTCATTGATCAAGCTCCCTGATGAACCGTATTTTGCGACGAGTGAACTGATCGTGCCGACCTGCGGGGTGATGATTGCACTCACCTCAATTTCATTCGCCGATGTCACAAATGCCGGCATGTGGCTGATACTGCTAATCGCCGGTGCATAGGGATTCGTAGAGTGAATGCCCAGGTTTTCGACATTGTCCTTTTCAAATTCTTCCCATTCATCTACAGTATAAGTTGTATTGCCATAGACAACTGTGTTCTTCCGACGCAGAGTTTTGTCCTGAATAATGTATTCTGCATTGGTAGGGTCACCGACAACATCAACTAAGTTACCATCACGAAAAAGTCCAACCGCATCATTGCCATTGAAATTAATTACATTGTTATTGGTGATATCCACATTTGGATAAATTGTGGCTTGACTGTTTCCCAAGACGATTGTCGCTCCACTGGCTAATAGACTAAAATCTCCCCAATTATTGAAAGTTTCCGAGAACGTTCCGTTGCCATCGGTCACTTTTCGAAGATCGTACCCCTCAGCAGCCAAATCTATCGGCGATTCCGATGCATTATAAATTTCAATGTATTTATTGTAGGAGGAACCTTCTACATATTCACTGATGATAATCTGACTGGGATCAACATAGACCGTAATTGTATCCTTACCAACAGCATCTTCATTATCGGTAACAACCAGTTCAAAAGAAAATTCACTTACAACATCCGGTGCCGTAAAGCTTACCACCGCCTGATCCGTTGCTGAAAGAGTCACAGAAGTACCGGCAACCTGAGTCCAGACATAGCTGATAATCGAACCGTCGGGATCCTTGCTTGCGGAACCATCAAGCGTCACGGTCTCGCCGAATCGGGCAACTTTATCAGAACCGGCTCTGGCTATCGGCGCAATGTTGCCGGCACCTTCGTAGATATGTGCTCCTAAGTATGAATATGTCTGGTCATCATATACAATCCACTCAGAATTTTCAGGTGTTGTTCCAGCTGAGGATGCCCAATCTGTATTTCCTTCACCTATTGTTGATTTGCGAACAAGTGTATGATCTTTTGTGGCTGCGGTAACACCAGCAATATCCCAGCCCGTACCTGGATCAGATGTGGGGATTCCAATTACATCGATAAGAACATTATCTTTAAATAAACCTAATGCATCATTTCCATTAAATGTTGGGACATTATCACCATTGCCACCATTAGGTGTACTATTATATGCAAAACCAAGATCCCCAACACTAGTAATTGCTGGTACAGCTTGGATATTGTAAATTACAAAAACATCACCCGAATTTAATGTGCCACTAAGCGGAAGAATATAACGTGAATCTTCTGTTGGTTCTCCGCCAGATGGTGTATAACAGCCCCATCCGGAACCATTATTTGCGGCTTTAACAGTATAATGACTTAAATCCACTGGTTCTCCCGTAGGATTATAAATTTCTAAGGCTTTGTTATTTCCCACAGATGCTTCAATATACTCACTGAAAAACAGATCGCCGGCGAAGAGGAGTTGACCTGCCGCTGCGAATGCAATCAAAAATAGTAGAAATCGTTTCATGAGATACCCTTTCCTTAAATCAATTAGCGTATAAAATTAGACTTTTAGTTCTTAAATAACAAATGATTTAATCCTACTCAAATTCCGATATAGAGAATAATGTTTTCTTAAATGCCCTTGAAAAGGCTCAAATTTTATAAAAATCACCCCGTCAATTAATTTACACGCTTCATTTCAATCAGGTCATAGTCAAT
>DSAS01000015.1 GCA_011046365.1 Fidelibacterota bacterium | reverse complement strand
GGCTTATCTGGGCATTGACAATCAGGATTATGCCATTAAACATTTGAAAAAAGTGGTGGAGCTGGACCCGGAGCATGTTGATGCCAAACGTCGGTTGAAAATGCTGACTGATCCCGACGATCTTTATACCTACGAGGTGCCTCCATTATAGTAATGATACGAGCTGAAGGGCGATTATGACAAAACCAAAAGTTGCTTTTTACTGGTGTGCCTCCTGTGGTGGTTGTGAAGAGGCGGTGGTTGATCTGGCGGAAGACATTCTAAAGGTGGTAGACGCCGTGGATATCGTACTCTGGCCGGTGGCAATGGATTTTAAGAAAAGTGATATCGAAGCCCTGGCGGACGGCTCGATCGCGGTCTCTTTTATCAATGGTGCGGTGAGGACGTCGGAGCAGGCGGAATGGGTCGGACTGCTGCGCAGGAAATCTGGTTTGGTTGTTGCTTTCGGTGCCTGTGCTCATCTGGGCGGGATTCCCGGACTGGCTAATTTATCTTCGCTGCGGCAGCTGTTTGAGACAGTTTACCGGAATGTTCCATCCGTTAATAATCCGGACAATCTTTTTCCAAAAACAGTTTCGCGTGTCCCGGAGGGAGAGCTGGAACTACCGGAGATGCATTCAGAAGTCCGGGCTCTGGATCAGGTAATTGAGGTGGATTATTATCTGCCGGGATGCGCTCCGCCGCCGGCTCTGATAATGGACGCGATCACGGCGATATTATCAGGCAATTTACCCGCAAAGGGTTCGGTGCTTGCACCGGACAAATCGCTTTGTGACAGTTGTCCGCGCAAGGATTCCAAACCGGATAAGCTGAAAATCACCGCTATCAAACGCATTTCGCTGATGAGCATTCCCGAAGATAAATGTTTTCTGGCGGAGGGTATTGTCTGTCTGGGACCGGCGACTCGTTCGGGCTGTGGCGAGCGCTGTATCAGTGCCAATATGCCCTGTCGCGGCTGCTTTGGACCAACGAGAGCTGTTCATGATCAGGGCGCCAAATTTTTATCGGGATTGAGCTCACAATTCGACAGCGAGGATGAACGGGAAATTGAAGCCTTTGCGGAATCGGTGATTGATCCCGCCGGTTTGTTTTATATGTTCAGTCTGGCATCATCGCTGGGAGTCAAATTTCACGATCCGCTGTAAATAAGGATATTTTTATGGGCACACGTATTAAAATTGATCCGATTACTCGTCTGGAAGGGCACGGCAAGATTGATATTTTTCTTGATGCGCAGGGTGATGTGCAACAAGCCTATTTCCAGGTGCCGGAGCTGCGCGGATTCGAAGAGTTTTGTCGCGGGCGTTTAGCCGAAGAACTGGCACGCATTACTCCCCGGATTTGTGGTGTCTGCCCGACGGCGCATCACATGGCAGCGGGTAAAGCTCTGGATGATCTCTACCATGTGGAACCGCCGCCGACGGCGAAAAAAATCCGGGAATTAATCAATTCGGCGTTCATTTTTGAAGATCATGTGTTGCATTTTTTCTATCTCGGCGGACCGGATTTTATCGTTGGACCGAATGCACCAAAGGGGCAGCGCAATATTCTCGGCGTGCTGGGAAAAGTCGGCATGGAAATCGGCGGTCAGGTTATTGCCATCCGCCGGAAAGTCCGGATGGTGATTGAAAAACAGGGTGGAAGAGTGATCCATCCGGTCTGCAATCTGCCGGGCGGCGTTTCCAAGGGGGTCACACCGGAAGATGCCGAACAGTATCGGCAGTTGGCTGACGAAATGATCGCTTTTGCCCAACTGGCGCTGAAAGCCTTTAGCGATATCGTCCTGACGAACCAGGAGTACCTAAATTTGATCATTGGCGACATCTATCGTCATGAAACCTACTATATGGGACTGGTGGATAAAAAAAATCGGGTCAACCTGTATGACGGCGATATCCGGGTTGTGACACCCACTGGTGCAGAATTTGTCAAATTCGAGCCCCGCGAATATCTCGAACATATTGAAGAACGCGTGGAGCCGTGGAGTTATGTGAAATTTACCTATCTGAAAAAAATCGGCTGGCAGGGATTCACCGACGGTAAGGAGAGCGGCGTTTATCGGGTCGCGCCGCTGGCAAGATTGAACGCTGCCGAAGGAATGGCGACGCCGCTCGCCCAGGCGGAATACGAGAAAATGTATGCCACACTGGGAACCCGACCCGCTCATCACACTTTAGCGTATCACTGGGCGCGGCTGGTGGAGGTGCTATATGCCGCTGAACGGTTCAAAGAATTGGCACACGACCCCGAAATTCTCTCACCGGATATCCGGACGATTCCCACTGAAGTACCCACCGAAGGCATCGGCGTTGTCGAGGCGCCGCGGGGTACACTCTATCACCATTATCAAACCGATCCAAAGGGTCGCATTACCGATGTAAATCTGATTGTGGCAACAACGAACAACTCGGCGGCTATCTGTATGTCCATCGAGCGTGCTGCCCGAAAACTGATCAAAAAAGGTCAGGTTGAGGACGGTATCCTGAATATGGTCGAGATGGCTTTCCGGGCGTATGATCCCTGTTTTGCCTGCGCGACGCACTCATTGCCGGGGCAGATGCCCCTGATTGTCGCCATTCATAATGATCAAAAAGAGGTCATTCAAACATTGGTGAGGGATTGATTCATGAGTAAAAATAAAACGATCAGCGCGCACCGAATCAGCAGTGACCGGATTGATCAGCTGCACGAAATTTCCGGTGTCAATGTCTACGCCTGTTACCAGTGCGGCAACTGTTCGGCTGCCTGTCCGGCAGTGGAGTTCATGGACCCGACACCCCATCAGGTCATCCGGAAAATTCAACTGGGCTTTATTGATGAACTAACGACGTCGGAAACGCCCTGGATTTGCGCCGCCTGCATCACCTGCACTGTGAAATGTCCCCGCGGTGTTGATATTGCAAAAGTGATGGAGGGTTTGCGGCAGATTGTCCTGCGCAGCGATTTCGAACATGGTCATCTTTGTGATATTGATGAAAAAATGCGAAAAAAGCTGCCGCAGATTGCTCTGATCGGTAATTTCCGAAAAACGATTCTTTAGGTCATGGAGAAACCGATGGAACTATCCTATTATCCCGGATGCACCTTGAAAGCCAATGCGAAAAACTTCGAGACTTCGGCGCTGGCGATTCTGCAACATTTGGACGTGACGGTGAAGGAGCTGGAAGACTGGTACTGCTGCGGCGTCTGCTTTTCTCAGACCCAGGACAATCTGATGCAGCAGATCGCTCCGGTCAGGACATTGGTAAAAGCCAAAGAGAGCAACCGGCGGCAACTGCTGGCGCTCTGCACCATGTGTTTCAATACCCTGAAACGGGCGATTGAATTTATTAAAAATGATAAAGAAAAACGGGATACGATTCATCAATTCATGGACCGTGAGGATACTAAATTTTACGGGGATGAGGTTGAGGTGATTGATATTCTGACTCTAATCAGGCAGATCGGGCTGGATAAATTAAAGGCAGCCATCGTTAAAAAAGCGGTAGATCTGAAAGTCGCTTCCTATTACGGCTGCATGCTGCTCCGTCCCCAGGAAATCGCCATTGATTCGCCCGATGATCCGGTGATTATGGAGGAAATTATAACCCACGCCGGTTGTGAAAACGTCTATTTTCCGTTCAGGACGGAATGCTGCGGCTCATACCAGATCGTCAGCGAACCTGAAATTGTCAGGGAGCGAGCCCGGAAAATCGTTGGTTCCGCTGTGAAAAATGGTGCCGATCTGATGGTTATGCTTTGTCCGCTTTGCTATTATAATCTTGATGAGGTTCAGCGGGATATTCAGGAAGAGGATGCCACCTTCCAGCCCCTTCCGGTGCTCTATTTTACGCAGCTGCTGGCGCTCCTGATGGGATTGAAACCGGATCTCCAGGATTTTCGCCTGCACGCTATTGATCCCCGACCGGTGTTAAAAAGGAAAGGGTTGTTATGAAAAGAGTCGGCGTTTTCGTCTGCCACTGTGGTATTAACATTGCTTCGACAGTTGATGTTTCCAGAGTCGTAGAAGACCTGCATGACTATCCGGGCATTGCCTACATTCAGGACTATAAATATATGTGCTCCGATCCGGGTCAGAATCTACTGAAGGAGGCAATCAAATCCGAAAAACTGGATGCTGTCGTTATTGCCGCCTGCTCACCGACCCTGCATGAAAATACCTTTCGTCTGGCGGTTCAGACGGTTGGTATGAATCCATACAATTGTGAAATCGCCAATATTCGCGAGCAGTGCAGCTGGGTGCATAAAGACCGGACAGTAGCAACGGAAAAGGCGAAAAGGATCATCAGAGCGGTGGTAGAAAAGGCGCTGCTGGACGAAAGCCTGGAACCGATTAAGGTTCCGGTGGTTCGGAAGGCGGTGGTACTGGGGGGCGGGATCGCCGGAATTCAGGCAGCTTTGAATATCGCCAACAGCGACTACGAGGTGATTTTGGTGGAAAAACAGTCCTCCATCGGCGGGCGAATGGCACAGCTGTCCGAGACTTTTCCGACGCTGGACTGCTCCCAGTGTATCCTGACGCCGAAAATGGTGGATGTTGCCCAGCATCCCAAAATCCGCCTGCTGACCTATGCGGAGTTGGCGGATGTTTCGGGATTTGTCGGTAATTTCAAGGTGAAAATCCGTCAAAAAGCCAGATATGTGGATTGGGACAAATGCACCGGCTGTGGGCTTTGTATTGAGAAATGTCCGCAGAAAGTTGCGTCGGAATTTGATCAGGGTTTAGGAAAGCGCAAAGCCATTTTTACACCATTCGCCCAGGCGGTACCAAATAAACCGGTGATTGATTGTGATAATTGTACATATTTTAAAACGGGCAAATGCCGGGTCTGTGAAAAGCTCTGTCCTTTTGAAGCGATTAATTTTGTCGAAACGGATACGTATATCGAAGAAGAGGTCGGAGCAATCGTCGTCGCCACCGGCTACGATGTCTATCCGGTACTGAATATGGGTGAATACGGTAGTGGAAAAATTCCCGATGTGGTGGATGGGCTGACGTTTGAACGGCTTCTTTCCTCATCGGGTCCGACCGGTGGGGAGGTGCGCCGACCCTCGGATGGTAAAATTCCCAAAGAGATTGTGTTTATCAAATGCGTCGGTTCACGCGACCCGGAGCATCATTTTCCCTACTGTTCTAAAATCTGCTGTATGTACACAACCAAACATGCCATGCTGTACAAACACCGCGTTCCGGATGGACAGCCGTATATTTTTTATATGGACGTGCGGGCTGGCGGCAAGGGCTACGAAGAGTTTTATCAACGGGCTCAGGATGAGGATAAAGTTTTATTTTTACGAGGTAAAGTATCCAAACTCTACCAGGATGACGATAAAGTGGTTGTCTGTGGAATTGATACGCTCAGCGGCAGCAATGTTGAGATTCGCGCCGATCTGGTGGTTTTGGCGATGGCGATTCGTCCGTCAAAAGGGATTGAAGAGCTGGCAAAACTGCTGAAGATTTCGATTGATCAGAATGGATTTTTGACAGAAGCTCACCCGAAACTGCGTCCGGTGGAATCACTGAGCGCCGGCATCTATCTGGCTGGTTGTGCCCAGGCGCCGAAGGACATTCCCGATACGGTCGCGCAGGCAACGGCAACCGCGGCGATGGTCGCCAATCTGTTTGCCAAAGAGTATCTGCTGCATGATCCAATCATTACCGGAGTTGACGAAGAACTCTGTTCGGGTTGCGGTTTGTGTGTGGCGGTATGTCCCTATGATGCCCGTAAGACCAACCGGGAAAAGGGGCTGGTTGAAGTAAATGAAGTTCTCTGTGAAGCCTGTGGCGCCTGTGCAGCCGCCTGTCCGTCGGGAGCGGCGCAGCAGCGTAATTTTACGGATGAGCAATTGAATAGAATGGTCAGGGCGATTTTAACGACGTGACTGAAGATTGAAAATTGTTTTTTCATAGAAGGTAACCTATGTTCGAACCCAAGATTGTCGCATTTTTCTGTAAATGGTGTACCTCGGCAGGTGCGGATCTGGCGGGAACGTCCCGGCTGAGATACGAGCCGAACGTAACCGGCATCCGGGTAATGTGTTCCAGTCGGGTGGACCCGGAACATGTGCTGGATGCTTTCAGGAACGGCGCCGACGGCGTGCTGATCGGCGGTTGCCATCCCGGCGATTGTCACTACCAAACCGGCAATTACCAGACACTGAAGCGGGTGAAATTACTGAAGCAGATGATGACCGATCTGAATATTAACGAAAAACGCTTGCGTCTTGAGTGGATATCGGCGGCGGAGGGGAAACGCTTTGCCCGAGTTGTAGATGAGTTTACCGCAGAAATCCGACAATTAGGTCGGATTCAATATACACCGCTATGAAAGTATTGATCATAGGGCTTGGCAATGATTTACTCTCTGATGACGGGATCGGGATGTATATTGCCGAGCAATTGACAACGACATTCAACAATTGCGATGTCATCGCTGCGGCGGATTCGGGATTTGGATTGTTGGATTATGTGTACGGCTATGAACGGGTGATAATCATTGATTCGATAATTACCGGCAAGAAGCCGGTGGGTACGATTCATCATTTCTCGGCGGTGGATTTTTCGACATTTCTGCCTTTCAGCATTCATTCGACGGATATTATTTCCATTCTGGATTATTCCCGTCAATGCGGATTTTCCGTGCCAAACAGGATTGATTATATTGCGGTGGAAATTTTGGATAATCAGACATTTAGGGAGTCATTTTCGGAAGTGATTGAAAGACAGAAAGACCAAATAATTATGAATGTCGGCAGACAAATTAGAAAGATGATAGCTGGCGCAGATTCCGGAGTTAGAGCGGAACAAAACGCTTTAGAGGAGGCTTATCAATGAGTGAAATGCAGAAGCTGGTGAAGGTATTTATTATGGGTGAAGCCTATGAGGTTCCGGAGGGCTCGACCATCATTATGGCGATGGAGTATGCCGGATTTCAGATGAAACGCGGTGTCGGCTGCCGGGAGGGATTTTGCGGTGCCTGCGCCACCGTTTATCGCGAGAAAGGGGATTATAAATTAAAAGGCGGTCTGGCTTGTCAGACGGTGGTGAGTGATGGGATGATGCTGGCGCAGATTCCCTTTGTGCCGGCGGAAAAACCGGTTTACGATATTAGCGAGCTGACTCCCGACGTGGATACGATCAAAATTCTGTTTCCGACAGTTTTTCGCTGCGTCGCCTGCAACACCTGTACGAAAGCCTGTCCCCAGGAGATCAAGGTCATGGACTATGTGCAGGCGCTCAAACGGGGCGACATCGCCAAAGCGGCAGACCTCTCCTTTGATTGTATCCGCTGCGGTTTGTGTGCTCTGCGCTGCCCGGCAGAGATTGTGCAGTACAATGCGGCAACTCTTGCCCAGCGTCTGTATGGTCGTTATCTGAACAAAAAAAGTCCCGAGCTGGATGAGCGGATTGACGAAATTGAAGAGGGCAAATACGAAAATGATCTGGAAGAATTGATCAAAATGCCCCGGGAAGAAATCACCAGGCGATATTATAGCCGGGAAATAAAGTTAAAATGAGAGCCTTGAATCTCAGTAAATACTGCTTATGACAAAAGAAAAGGAGCCTTTATGTATCCCGAATATATGATGAAATCCATTCAGATGGTTGAAAAAACCAGACCAAAACGGCTGGAATTGGCTAAGAAAATGGGAAAGCAGGTATTCCCGGCAATGAGTGAAAGTGAGCGCCAAAAGGTACTTGATAATTTCCACCCTGATTATAAAAAGGATGCCCGCCGGGAAGTCCGGGTTGGTCCGAACAAAGGCGAATTGCTGACCACCGAGGTGGCGAATGTGCTGGAATCCTATTCCCGGATTGATCCGGCGGTTCTTGACCTGGAAAAGCCCGATTATATATGTGACGTGCTGGTGATCGGTGCCGGATCAGCCGGCATGGCGGCGGCAATTACGGCGGGAATAAACGGCAGCAATGTTCTGATTGCGACAAAGCTGAGACTCGGCGATTCCAATTCTATGATGGCGCAGGGTGGAATTCAAGCCGCCACCCAGAAGGATGATTCACCGGTTTTACACTATCTCGATGTCATCGGCGGCGGTCATTTCGATAATAAACCGAGCCTTGTCAAGGCGCTGGTCAATGACGGACCCGGAGCGATTAAATGGTTGGAAGAGCTGGGCGTCATGTTTGATAAAAATGAAGATGGTTCCATGATGGTGAAACCGGGCGGCGGAACCTGCCGCAGTCGGATGCATTCAGCCCGCGATTATACCGGCGCCGGAATCTGCCGGGTATTGCGGGATGAAGTATATAACATGCCCGGGAAGATTAAATTTCTGGAATTCACCTCGATCATTGAATTAGTCCTGGATGATAAAGGGCAGGCTGTCGGAGCCATCGGTTATCATCTCGAAACTAAGCAGTATATCGTCATCAAAGCAGTTTCAATTATCATCGCCACCGGCGGGTTTGGGCGACTGCATATCTGCGGTTTTGAGACGACGAATCATTATGGCGCCACGGCAGATGGTTTGGTGATCGCATATCGCGCCGGCGCCAATCTGCTGTTCATGGATTCGGTTCAGTACCATCCCACCGGAGCAGTTTTTCCGGAACAGATTTTGGGTTTTCTCTGCACGGAAAAAATCCGATCTATGGGTGCTCAGCCGGTGAATTATGACGGTGAACTCTTTGTTTATCCCCTGGAACCCCGGGATATCGAAGCGGCGGCGTTTATTCGGGAATGCCTGGAGCGAGGTAAAGGAATCAAAACCCCGACCGGAAAGGTCGGTATCTGGTTGGACACACCCCTGATTGACCTGTTGAATGGTGCCGGCGCAATTCAGCAATACCTGCCCGCCATGTTGCGCCAGTATAAGCGGTTTGATATTAATATTGTCCGCTATCCCATGTTGGTCTATCCGACGTTGCACTATCAGAATGGCGGAATCGAAATTGACGATAAAGGTGAAACCCGAATTCCCGGTTTGTATGTCGCCGGCGAGGCGGCTGGCGGGATTCACGGGCGCAATCGCCTGATGGGCAATTCGCAGCTGGACCTGATCGTGTTTGGTCGCCGCAGCGGCTATTGGGCTTCCGAGCGGGTCAAAAAGGGCGTCCGGTTCGGTAAAATGACCATGCAGCATGTGTATAATTATACCCGGGAACTGGAAGAAGCCGAAATCCCCCGTAAAAAGATCGCGCCCATTATTTTACCCGATTATATTCCCGATCATGTCAAATATAAGCAAAAAACGACCGAATATTTCGGAACTCTGGTTTAATAAAAATTGATGTAAGTATACAGGAGGTACATGAATGAAGGCAATCAACTTGGATCTGAAAAACCTGAATGAAGTGTTTCCCGATGATTTCACTCAGGAGCAGATTGCTAAAGCAAAGACGCTGTTTTTAAAAAAGCTGGCAGAAGATTCCCATCGCTTCTATGGCGGGAAAATCCAGACCGCGCCCAAAGCCGGTGTATTTGGATTCAACTGGTTCAATGTCTGGTATACCCCCGGTGTATCGAAAATATCCACAACAATCCGGGATAATAACGATATGTCCTTTGAGTTGTCCAATCGTGGCAACCTGGTCGGAGTGGTCAGCGATTCTACCAGGGTATTGGGTGATGGAAATGTAACCCCGCCCGGTGGCTTGGGTGTGATGGAAGGCAAAGCCTTCCTGATGAAATATCTCGGCGGCGTGGACGCAGTTGCTCTGTGCGTAGACAGCAAGGACGAAAACGGAAAAAACGACCCCCAAAAGATCATTGATTTTGTGAAAATGTGTCAGCATAGTTTCGGGGCGATCAATCTTGAGGATATTTCCCAACCCAATTGTTATAAGGTTCTCGATACTTTGCGTGAAGAATGTGATATTCCGGTTTGGCACGATGATGCGCAGGGAACCGCATGTGTGACGCTGGCAGGACTGATTAATGCATTAAAATTAGTAAATAAAAAAATTGAAAATGTACGTATTGTGATGCTGGGAGCAGGTGCGGCCAATACATCAGTAGCACGCATCAGCATCGCCGCCGGCGCCGATCCGGCTAATATAGTTATGTTTGATGTACACGGTGCGCTGGATAGAGACCGTCGGGATTTTCAACAAGATCCGATGTATCATAGAACCTGGAAATTGTGTGAAACGACCAATCCGAAAAAGATTCAGGATTTTGATACAGCGATGAAGGGGGCCGATATACTGATTGCTTTATCGAAACCAGGACCGGATACGGTCAAACCGGCATCCATTAAACTGATGGGCACGAAACCGATCGTTTTTACCTGTGCCAACCCGGTGCCTGAAATTTATCCCTATGCTGCCAAAGAAGCTGGCGCATATATCACGGCAACCGGGCGAGGTGATTTCCCAAATCAGGTCAATAATTCGCTGGGCTTTCCGGGTATCCTGAAAGGTGCATTGATGGTGCGTGCCAGAAAGGTTACCGATGAAATGGCGATTGCCGCCGCAAAATCATTAGCCGATTATGCCGAAGCCAGGGGTATTGATCCGAATAATATCGTCCCGACCATGGATGAAGCCGCTGTGTTTCCGACGGAATCAGCAGATGTTGCTATGCAGGCGATTAAAGATGGTGTTGCCCGGAATATCATTACCCGCGATGAAGCCTTTGAATGGGCAAAGAAGGACATTGAATATTCAAGGTCAATGGCAAAAACACTTGTTGACGAAGGATATATCAATGAACCACCAAATGCCATCCTGCAGGATGCCCTGAAATGGGCGATTGATCAAGTCAGCTGATCAATGATAAACTGAAATAAGCGGGAGCACAATTGGACTCCTTTTTTCACTGTTTGAATTTTAGCTGAAATTTGTATTTTGTAGCTAGAAATTAGTAGAAAAATGGAGATTTAAAGATGAAATCACTTACCAAACATATCACTGTCAATATCCCCAAACGAAGAATGTTGATCAACATTACACCGGAAGTGGAAGAGGTTGTTAGAGAGAGTGGTATCCAGGAAGGGCTCTGCCTGGTCAATGCCATGCATATCACCGCCAGTGTATTTATCAATGATGACGAATCGGGATTGCATCAGGATTTTGAGACCTGGCTGGAAAAATTAGCCCCTGAAAAGCCGTATTCCCAATATCATCATAACGGATTTGAGGATAACGCCGATGCCCATCTGAAGCGTCAGGTCATGGGGCGTGAAGTTGTGATTGCCATTACCAAGGGTCGGCTGGATTTCGGTCCCTGGGAACAGATATTCTACGGCGAGTTTGATGGTAAACGCCCCAAACGATACTTAATCAAGGTAATCGGTGATTAATAAATAGCGCCAAGTTTTTTAAAATGGAACTTGAAATTGTCTCAAAAAATATGCATATTACAACCGTTATTTGCTGATGTGATTTTAGAATTGATCGCGGGGTGGAGTCCCGATATATCGGGAGTAGCTCGCTGGGCATAAAAACTGGCGAGTGCCACTATGTGATCAGAGTTAAATATTGATCGCGGGGTGGAGCAGTTGGTAGCTCGCTGGGCTCATAACCCAGAGGTCGTAGGTTCGAATCCTTCCCCCGCTACTATACAGCCTCCTGAAGGGGAGGCTTTTTTATATATTGAGGTCGTAGGTTCGCCCCTCTGGTGAGGGATTAGTCCCGCAGGAAGCGGGAAATCCTTCCCCCGCTACTATACAGCCTCCTGAGGGGGAGGCTTTTTTATATATTGAGGTCGTAGGTTCGCCCCTCTGGTGCGGGATTAGTCCCGCAGGAAGCGGGAAATCCTTCCCCCGCTACAAAGATGCCCTCAGAGATGGGGGCTTTTTAATTATGATCGTGGTTTCGCTGTGCCCGGAGTATTCCGGACAGGAAAGAACTCTTTTCAAATGGGATTCCAATCGTGAAAAATTCCTGTTCTCTTTTCATTTGAGATTAAGAGACGAATATTTTATATTTACGCCTCGAGGGTTGGGAAAAACAATTGCAGAAAATTTATTTTAACATATAATAAAAGCCGATG
>DSAS01000172.1 GCA_011046365.1 Fidelibacterota bacterium | reverse complement strand
CCCCACTCTTGACTGGCTTGAGCAGAGCCCTTTAGATTGCTCAAGATCAAGACAGACAAGAACTTACAAAGAATCACTTTCCCTCTTTTCAAATGCTTTTTTCATAAAACTTTTGACACTACCTTATTCAGCATTATTTGCATAATTACAAACGCCAAAATCTGATTTAAAGTTCCCAACCTGATTTTTCAATTTCATTAAAAGTCTCAAAAGCGATACTGCAGACCAGCGGCGATCCAGAGATTGTATTTCCGGGATGGGTTCGTTGTATCGCTTACCGGTAAAATTCCCGCACAACCGCGCAGCTGCGCATAACAATGCTCGCTCACCTGGAGCTGACTGCCGGCAATAAATCCCAAATCGTATTTACGGATACTATTTACCTCGTCCTCAATTTTCGAGTCGCCGAATTTATTGGCGGCTGTGGCGGAAATATTCCAGGATAGATATGCACCGAAAAAAATGTCCGTATTTAAATCCTTGTCAACCGGGATTGAAGACTGAAATAGCAGCGGCAGATCAAGGTAAGTCAATTCTAAAATCGCTTCGCTCAGGTCATCCTGCAAGTCTGACGGATTCTCATACAGCAAGCGATAGCCCCGCATACAGAGACTTAATTCCGGTCGAAAATATAAATTGTCCGCCACCGGAGTTAGGATATAAACACCCAGCCAACCACCCATTCGCCAGGACTCTTTCGTCACATGGGCGCCCCACAGCCGGGCAGCTGTCATGCCGCCGAGCGCTCCTTTTTGAACCATGGCGATCTTACTCTGTCCGGTCGTACCGCACAATACCCAAAGGATGATAATTTTAATGAAAATAGAGTGTGCTATTTGTCGCCCTTGCATCATTTGGTTAATATCTGAAAAACCTGTTGCGGTTCAATGCGATACCGGCAGCCCACGCCCTGGAAGAAATGATGTTTTTCGATCAGATGGATTCCCAACTTTGTGATAATCAAAGAATCCCCGCTGTTTTCATCGGTAACCACTGCCTCACCCTTTTCAAAGACACCGTCACCGCGAAAAGGCGAAGGAATACGTCCCATGGATTCATAAAACCGACCGGTTACTCCGTTACTTAGTTCAACATCGTTCCCTAAGCCGCTCCGGATTTTTTCATAGGCATTTTTCAACAACTGCACCACTTCACCTACCGTTCGACCAATTTCCTCCAGCTGACGCAAATCGTCGGCAATAATCTCATCAATCGGGCGCTGATCATTTCCTAAAAATCCACCGGCAGAAAATTTGGATGCCTGCAGATTGGACTGTAAAAACCTGGTTTGGGGAGATTCTTTCATACCATTTCTCGCTAAGTAAATTTATCATACAATATTTTATCTTCGGGCATCCCGGCTTTCGTCAGGACCGCTACGCAGGCGTCAATCATGCCGGGCGAACCGCAGAGATAGGCTTCATGCCTGCTGCAATCGGGAAAATGGCGACTTACAACATCGGTTATGAGCCCCCTCTCGCCTTTCCAATCGGAATTCTCCGGTTCTGCAGAAAGCGCCGGTATAAAGGTAAACCAGGGCAGCACTTTTTCGAGCTGGCGCAATTCTTCCAGATAAAACAGGTCCGCCTGGCTGCGGGCGCCGAAAAAATAGGTCGTTTCGCGCTCTATTTTTCTATCTTTCATATCCCGAATAATGCTCCAAATCGGCGCCATCCCGCTCCCGCCGGCAATACAGATAATCGGCGCATCGGTATCACTTAGGCGAAATTCCCCGTAGGGACCGGTAAAATGGACCGCCTGTCCCTCCTTTAGAACCTCGAAAACCCAGGTGGTACAGATACCGTCTGGAACCAGCCGAATATTCAGATCAATGGACCGATTATCCGCCGGCACCGATGCGATTGAATAAGCGCGCATGACCGATTCCCGCCCTTTGTATTCCGCTGATTCCAGCTGAATATACTGACCTGCGACAAAATCAATGGATTCGGGCTGTTTCAGCCGAATTCGCAATTCAATAATATCATAGGTCAGCGGTTTTTTATATTCTATAATACCGCTAAATCGGCAGACCGAAAACAGCTCTTTGGGAATTTCGATTTGCAGGTCGTTCCGGACTTTTACCTGGCAGGATAAACGCACACCATTTTTTCGTTCTTCGTTGGACAGATAGGGCTCCTCCACCGGGCTGATTACACCTCCGCCTGCCAGGACTCTCAGTTTGCAATAGGCACAGCTGCCCCGTCCGCCGCAGGCTGACGGAATGAAAATATCATTTTCAGCCAGAGATGCCAGCAACGTTGCACCACCCTGAACCGTCAGCTCCTTTTCACCGTTATTGATCGAGATTTCACATTCACCATAATTGAGAATGCGTCTCTCAGCCAGCACCAGTAATAGCGCCAGGGTCAGCCCTGTGATCGTGATAAAGCCCGTGGCAATCAAGATTGATTGAATCAACCGGTATACTCCATTGCAATTAAATCTTGAGCATTCCCGAAAAACCGATAAATGCCAGCGATATGATGCCGATGATGATCAGGGTAATTCCGGGACCCGCCAGACCCTGCGGCAATGCCTCTTCCCGAATTTTCTCCCGGATCCCGCCGATCAGCGTGATGGCGAGAAACCACCCAAAACCACCACCCAGCCCGAAGGCAAAGGTCTGCCAGAAACCGTAGGGTTTGTTCAACATAAAAAGTGAAATGCCCAAAATGGCACAGTTAACAGTAATCAGCGGCAAAAATATGCCCAGCGCATTGTATAAAGCCGGAGAAAACCGCTCCACGACCATCTCGATGAGCTGCACGAATGCCGCAATCACAATGATAAAGGTGATCAGGCGGAGAAATTCCAGCTGAAAAGGAACCAGAATGTACTGATAAACCAGATAATTCAGTGCCGCCGTCGAGGCAGTTACAAAAATCACCGCCGTCCCGAGTCCGATACTGGTGTCCACCTTTTTCGAAACACCCAGACAGGAACACATTCCCAGAAAACGCACCAGTAGGATATTATCGGTGAAAGCCGCTGATATGAAAATCAGTACCATTGAGGAAAAGAGACTCATATCCTGGAGTGCGCTCATATCAGGTTCTCCTTCCCGGCTTAATCGGTGACAGGCTGCGACCGACCCAGGTTGCCAGCGCCAGCATAAAAAAAGCACCCGGCGGCATGACCATGATAGTCCACTGGTGCCACCAGACATCCCGCGCCGGCAATTTATAACCGAGCAGGGTACCGAACCCCAGCGGCTCCCGGATCAAAGCGATGGCAATCAGGACCAGTGAGTAGCCCAGCCCCATGGCGATGCCGTCCAGAAACGACGACCAGGGACGATTCTGACTGGCAAAGGCTTCCGCCCGCCCCATGATGATGCAATTGGTGATGATTAAACCGACATAGGGACCGATAAACCGGTGAATATCGGGGTTCAGGGCTTTGATGAGAATGTCCACCATCATCACATAACTGGCAATAATCAGCACCTGCACAATCATCCGGATTCGTCGGGGAATCAGATTGCGTAACGCCGAAATCGTCAGGTTGGACAGCGATGTTACAAAAATAACACCGAAGCACATAAAGAGGGTGTTCGCCAGTAGGTTGGTCACCGCCAGCGTCGAGCAGATTCCCAGCACCTGACGGAAAATGGGATTCTCTTCCCACAGACCCTTGGTCAGGATTTTTTTCGGTGAATCAGCCATTGGATCGGTCATCTCCCGCTTGAGAGCGACGGTATACCATTCGAAAACGGTTCAATTCGTCATTCAACAATTTTTCCAGCGCAATGGAGGTCTGCGTGGCGCCGGTAATCGCATCCACCCGATTCTGCGCCCCGGAGTTTGAAGAAGCGCCCACAATCAGCCGGCGATTCTCCTCACCAGTCCAATCCAACGTCAACCCCTTAAACTGGTCGGTAAACCATGGCTCTTCGATACGGGCACCCAGCCCCGGCGTCTCTTTCTGATCAAGGAACTGAATATTGACCACTTTACTCAAATCCGAACTGAGGACAATGATGCCTTCAATTTTGTCCCAGAATCCCATCCCGGAAAACACAAAACCCACCTCCGGACCGGCGCTGCTTTTTCGAAAGAACGTGGGATAGCTCATTCCCTTAGCCGTCAGAGTTTTTATCTCAATGTGAGTATCAATCGCCTTTTGAAATACCTCGGGTGCATCACCTTCGACCGGTAATAAAAAGGCGTTACAAACTACGCGGTTGCGGTTCAGGGCTTCATTTTTCGCCAGCGTATCCAGGGTCACGTAATGCACTACTGACACGCCCGCTCCGAAAACGATGCTGATTACCAAAATGAAAATAAATATATACGCGGCAGAATTCCGATTCATTTCTGCTCCGCCGTTTTTTTCATTCGCAACCGTTTGATCCAGAGGTCCAGCGACGGTGCGACGGTATTACCCAGCAGAATGGCAAACGCTACTCCGCCGGCAAAAACGGCTTTGTATCGGAAAAATACGATCATTATCCCGATGAAAACCCCGTAAATCCACTGGGACAGAGGCAATTTTGGAGCACTGACGGGGTCCGTCACCATAAACACCGCTGCATATAACAAGGCGCCTGAAAAAAGAGTAAACAGCAGCGGCGGTACCGCTTCAATTCCCAGCCCGGACCGGAGAATAATATTCAGACCGATAGCCCCGATCAGTGTCGCCGCCATCAACCGCCATTGAGCAGTTTTGGTATAAATCAGATAAATCGCCGCCAGAATGATAACCAGCGCACATACTTCTCCTGCCGAACCGGCTGTCAATACTCTGGCAGTTCCATCCACGCTGAATACTTCACCGATATTTCCGAAAAAGAGATTCCGGGTGCTTGTCACAAACCCAAAATCTCGCCGGGACCACATGGGCGTCGCGGCGGAAATCGCATCTGCCAGTTTCAGATCCGCCTCTGAAATCAGCGCAGGCAGGCGATTCAATGCACCATAGCTCCACCTGGTAAAACCACCTGAGAAACCGCTGAATACAGGCACAAAACGGGAAGTGGATTCAACAGGGAAACAAACATAGACAAAAGCCCGGGCTACGATTGCCGGATTGAAAATATTCTTCCCGAAACCGCCAAAGGCTTCTTTGGCGAACAGGATACCCACCCCCGCTCCCACCGCCGTCATCCAGAAAGGCATCGTCGGGGGCAGCGACAGACCGTATAGGACAGCCGTTACGAAGACGGCATAACTGATTTTACCCTTCCGTTTCGCTGTCATGAACCACTCGGTTAAAAAACAGAAGAGTGCTGCGACGGCAACATTCGCCAGAATCCGCCAGCCGAAATAATAAATCCCCACCAGCCCGACCGGAATCAGCGCATAAAGAACCTTCAGCATCACCTTCTGTTTCAAAAAAACCGGTCTATGCATATACTATCCCGCAGTCTGTTTTTATGATTATTATCCGATTCATGCCCAAGTCACAATATAACGAGAATCCCCTTTGCATGCAATATTCCACTGCCTGGCTCAGCACTCCAATTGTGCATCAATCTCGGCAATCCGGTTTTCAAGCCGCTCATTCTCCGCATGCTTATTTTCCCATTGATGTATTTCTGCCTCAAGTCCATTTTTCAGCATCTGGTATTCCTGATAGGTCTGCTGAAATTCCGCCTGCCGTTCTGCAGCATAAATATCGGATTCAGCGAATAACGCCTCGACCTCCCGAATCCGATGCTCAATCCCCGCGATACGCTCCTCTGATTGAACAATCTTTTGACCTATCCGGGATAACTCTTTAAAAAGTGTTCTGCGCTCCCGAATCAGCTGTTTCGATCGGTCCGCTTCACTTGTCAGACTATTTTTATCGGTTTTTTGCTTAATCCGGGTTTTGATGTCCCGCTCAAGATAATCCTGCTGTTCCCGTGCCAGAAAGTCGTCATAATTTCCCGGATAAAATGAATAACCGTCAAAACGCAGTTCTAAAATCCCGGTTGCCAGACGATTCAGAAAACAGCGATTATGGCTGACAAAAATAAGGGTTCCCGGAAAACGAAGCAGGTCTTTTTCAAGTGCCCCGATGGCTTCCAGGTCCAAATGATTCGTCGGTTCATCCAATACCAGTACGTTGTGCTGATTAATGAGCAGCTTCGCAAAAATCAGGCGGGCGGCTTCCCCGCCACTCAGGATGTCGCCGGATTTATAAATATCATCAGCGCTGAACAAAACCTGCCCCAGCACCGCACGCAAAGTCGGTATCTTTTCTGCCGGCGTGTGGGCGTAAAGCCAGTCATATACTGTTGTCCCTGATCCGATCATTTCCCGGTGATTCTGAGGTAAATAGCCGATATCGCATTCGTGTCCCCATTTAAGGCTGCCCCCATCTGCTTCAAGCGCACCAACCAGGATTTTAATCAGGGTTGATTTACCGACACCGTTCGGTCCGATAACCGCAATCCGGTCTCCCCGGTTCACCACAAAGCTTAGACCAGCAAGCACCCGTAAGTCCCCGTAGTATTTTTGCAGTTCGGCAACTTCCAGAACCTGCTGACCGGAAGATCGCTTAATTGTAAACGAAAAGTGGGGTTGCTGCCGGGAGCTGCGTTTAATGATAATATCCGCCATCCGGTCCATCTGCTTTTTGCGGCTGACTGCCTGACGGGCTTTGGTCGCCTTGGCTCGAAAACGCTCGTAAAATGCCCGCAGCTCCTGACGCTTTTTTTCTAGACGTTCGATTTCGAGGCGTTTCTGCTCCTCGTCACGCTGCTTATCTTTTAAAAATGTGGTGTAATCTCCCGGATAGATTTTAATGGTTTCGTAGTCAATATCAATAATATGCGTCGAAATCCGGTCGAGAAAATACTGGTCATGGGAGACAACCAGCACGATTCCCTTAAACTCTTTCAGATATTCACCCAGCCAGGCAATGGAATAGATATCCAGATGATTGTTCGGTTCATCGAGCAGCAAAATATCGGGAGCGCTGAACAGACACTGGGCAATCAGCACCCGCAGTTTATATCCGCCCGACAGAGTAGACATAGGTTGAGTTAGTTGCAGCTGCTGCAAACCCAACCCTTTCAATAAAATTGCCGCCTGTCCTTCGGCATTGTAGGCGTTTTGGGCGGACAATTTATGTTCCAGCTCCGCCAGGCGACTTCCCTCCTGCTGGGTTAAACGGACACGGGCTTCCAGCTCCCGTTTCTCTTTCAGCAATTTCCAGAGTGATCCCCTGCCCATCAAAACCACATCCATCAGGGCATCATTTTCATACTTAAACTGATTCTGCTTCAACAAACCGATGCGGAGATTCGTGGAAATCCGGATTTCGCCTTCCGATGGCTCCAGCTCACCACTGATCAACTTTAAAAGGGTTGTTTTCCCGGAACCATTGGCGCCGACGATCCCGTAGCGACGCCCAAGCGTCAGATTCAACGAGACATCCCGAAAGAGTATCTTTCCGCCAAACTGAATACCGAGATTAATTAACTGAATCATAGACTTTCATTCTTAAAAAAAGAACGCCCCGATTGTAAGAACTTTCGCCCAGATAATCAAGACCGGATCAAATATATTTATTGCCAACGAAAATTGTAACCTTTTAAAGCATTGTCCGTCTAAATTGTATTGTCAAAAGGAATCAAAAATGCCGCCCAAAGACGTTGACAATCGGTTTAAAAAATTGTATATTGTGCGGTTTTATTTTTAACCGATTTGCTGAAATGGAGGCATATGTCGGCGAAATCATCAAAATCATCTTCCGATAGCAACCGTGCATTAAGCAAATACCTCGAAGAGATCTGCAACTTTGAGCCACTCACTCCGGAGCGGGAAATCGAGCTGGCGCAACAACTGAAAAAAGGCGACCGCGAGGCGTTGAAAAAATTGACCGAAGCCAATTTACGTTTTGTGGTCAGCGTCGCCAAGGATTACCAGGGTCAGGGATTGCCACTTACCGACCTGATTAATGAAGGAAATCTCGGGCTGATCAAAGCCGCCGAGCGTTTCGACGAAACCCGCGGATTTAAATTTATTTCCTACGCTGTCTGGTGGATTCGTCAGTCCATTCTCCAGGCGCTGGCGGAGCATTCCCGGATTGTCCGCTTACCCCTGAACCGGGTCGGCACAATTACGAAAATTACACGGGAAGCCGAAAATCTGGAGCAGCAGTACGAACGCGCCCCCAGCCAGGACGAAATTGCCCAGGGACTGGACCTGAAATCCGATGAGGTTTCCGACGCCATCCGAATCTCCCGCAAACACCAGTCATTGAATGCACCTTTTCGTGATGGTGAAAAAAATTCCCTGATTGATGTCATTGAAGATGACGCCCAACCCACACCGGATACCGATTTAATGCACGAATCTCTGCGACAGGAAATCCGCGACGCTCTGAATACACTCAAAGAACGGGAGCGCGATGTGATTAAGATGTACTTCGGAATTGATCGTGAATACGCCCTGACTCTGAATGAAATCGGTGAGGAATTCAACCTGACCCGCGAGCGCATCCGACAGATTAAAGAAAACGCCATACGACGTTTAAGTCATAAATCACGCAGCAAAAAATTACGATCCTATTTGGGTTAAAACGAAAGGAGGTGAATTCAATAAATGGTACAGGTTACAGTACACGACGGCGAGAATCTTGAAAAAGCTATCCGGCGATTCAAGAAGAAGTTTGAAAAAGCCGGGATTCTCAAGGATGTCAAAAAGAACGCCTATTTCGTTAAACCCAGTGCGGAGAAACGAATGCGCCGGGCAAAAGCAGCCAAACGCGCCCACCGGATGAATGTTTTATAGAATATTTCATCGCTAATCTAAAAGCCCCCAAAAATTTGGGGGCTTTTTTAATCCTTGGGAGGGTTTTTAATCGGGAAAAAAAGACCGCCTGATCTTCTCGACAACGGCTTCCGGTGTAAATCCGAATTTTTCTTTCAGCACTTTTGCCGGCGCCGACCTGCCGAATTGCTCAACACCGATTTTCAGCAACGGTCCGCGGATTATATCACCCCAGCCCATCAGGTTGGCGGCTTCCATCACAACTACCGGTACATCCTCAGGAAACAATTGCTGCCGATATTCTTCGGGCTGCTGTAACAACAGTTCGATTGACGGCACAGAGATCACACGGGTGGATCTTCCTTTCTCTCCCATGAGTTTTTTCACCTCCAAAGCCAGCCCTACCTCCGAACCGCTGGCACAGAGAATCAGTTCCGGATGTGCCGATGACTCTTTAATGACATAGGCACCTTTCGCCACCGTCCCGATCTGAAAACTGCCGGGTTCGTGAATTGCCGGAACACCCTGACGGGTCAAAATCAATGCCGTCGGTCCTGCTGTATTCTTAAGGGCTGTAATCCAGGCACCGGCGACTTCGGCTCCATCCGCCGGTCGAATAACCGTCAGATTGGGGATCGCCCGCAAAGCAGACAGATGCTCCACCGGTTGATGGGTCGGTCCGTCTTCACCTAAAAAAATGCTGTCATGAGTAAAGACATAGATCACGCGGATGCCCATCATCGCCGCCAGACGGATCGCCGGTCGCATATAATCGGCAAACTGCAAAAAAGTAGCGCCGAAGGGAATGATACCCCCGTAAAGCGCCATTCCATTCAAAATTGCCCCCATGGCGTGTTCGCGAATCCCAAAATGCAGATTGCGCCCGTCAAACAGACCTTTTTGAATAGACGGATAAGCCTTTAGGTAGGTATTGGTTGAAGGGGCTAGGTCCGCCGAGCCACCAATGAACTGTGGCACATATTCGGCAATTTTTTGCATGACGGCGCCCGAAAGTTTGCGGGTAGCCGCGGACTCGCCCGGAAATGAACGATTCAGGTCAGCACTGAGCTTCTGAATTTGTGCCGCAAGCCAGTCGGAATCCAGCGGCTGAAACAGCTCTCTGGATTTCTGACGCGCCGCAGTAAACCGCTGCATCCAATTATCATAATCAACTTTTAACTCGCCCACTCTTTTCTGTAACAATTCCGCTACCTCGCCGGGGATGTAAAACGCCGGTTCCGTTAGCCAGCCGAGATTCTCCTTGGCGGCTCTTAGCTCTTCGGCACCAAGCGGTGCACCATGCACACCAGCGGTATCGGCTTTGTTCGGTGCACCATATCCGATATGGGTACGGGCTTTAATCAGAGTCGGTCTCTCCGCTTCAGCAATCCCTTTTTCAAGAGCACCGGCAATTTCCGCGTGATTATGACCATCAATTTCCAGTACCTGCCAGCCATATGCCTCAAAGCGCATGCTAACCAACTCGGAAAACGCCAACTCGGTAGCCCCTTCAATGGAGATATGATTGTCATCGTAGAAATAAATGATATTCCCCAATCCCAGATGTCCTGCAAGGGAAGCAGCCTCGGAAGAAACTCCTTCCATTAGATCACCATCGCTGACAATTCCGTAAACTCGCTGTGAGCCAAAGAGCTCAACGCCATATTTCGCCGCTGCGATTTTCGACGCCAGCGCCATGCCAACTCCCGTGGCAAATCCCTGACCGAGTGGACCTGTGGTGGTCTCCACTCCCGGTGTCTCACCATACTCCGGATGACCGGCGGTTTTGGAACCCCACTGCCGGAAATTCTTCAATTCCTCCAGGGACAAATCGTAACCATACAGATGCAGCAGAGAATACAGAAGCATAGAGCCATGTCCGGCGGAGAGCACGAAGCGATCCCGTCCGAGCCAGGTGGGGTCAGCGGGATTGAACCGAAGATAATTATGCCACAGAACATAGGCACAATCCGCCATTCCCATGGGCATGCCGGGGTGTCCGGAATTCGCTCTCTCGACACCATCCGCCGCTAAAAAGCGGATGGTATTGGCAACCAGATTTCCAATCGTACTATTCGGTTGTTTCGTCATATTATTCCTTTCTATTGCTTATATACTACACATCCTTCACCAGTGTCAATCCGTATGCGGCACCGATTTCATTCAGTGTCATAAATACTTTATCCTGCAGGATCACCGTCGTACGGTTGCGCTCCATCGCATCATATTCCTTTTCTCCGGCAATGTAAATCCGGTTATGACCAGCAGTGGTGGGGGCGGCTTTCAGCATACGGATATAGGCATCCATTCCGGTCTGAAATTCATCCAAATCTACAAAGGCTTCCGGATTGATCGCACCGATGAAATGGCAGACCTCCGAAGGCTTGCCCTTTTTACCATAGACCTCGAGACCGACTGCACCCGACGACAATATCCCGGACAGAATATCCACTACCGTACTGAGCCCATACCCTTTATGACCACCGGTCAATTCCGAGCTGCCACCCAGCGGCAACAGCCCGCCACCTTTGCGACTGCTCAAATTGTCCAGAACCAGAGTGGCATTATCCGTCAGATTCCCCTCGGAATCACAAGCCCAGACATCAGGAATAGCCGCTCCTGTCCTCGCATAAACCTCCAACTTGCCGCGCGGCACTGTTGACGTCGCCATATCCAGCAGAAAGGGACGTTCCTTTCCGGAAGGAAAACCGATGGAGATCGGATTGGTACCGATTACCGCATCTTTGCCAAAGGTCGGGACGACCAGTGGTGCTGAATTCGTCATAGACACACCAATCAGATTTTCCTCCAGCGCCATCAGTGTATAGTAACCGGCAATACCGTAATGATTGGAATTGCGAACCGAAGCAAAGCAAATGAAATTCGCCTTTGCTTTTTTAATGCATCTCCGCATGGCGTTATAGGCGACCGGCTGCCCCATCCCACCGTTCCCGTCAATCACCAGCGATACCGGTGTTTCCCGGAGAATATCAAGTCGGCATTCCGGCTTGATAATTCCGCTTTGAATCCCATCCACATACCGTTTCAGTCGGGCGACGCCGTGGGATTCGATATTGCGGCGATCGGCGGCAATCAGGACGTCTGCCGTGATGGCGGCATTTTCTGCCGAGAGACCGTTATGCTTTAATATCTCGACGACGAACTTTTCCAGAGCGTCAATTTGAACTGTAATTCGTTTTTTCATCCTTTTTCCTGTTGTTAGTTCGGCGTTAACAGGGATTTAAAGATACAATATAAGCCGCAAAGGTTCAAGCCTCAACACTCAAACCCGCGGGCGGAAGCCTTCACCCAGAACTTCGTGTACATTGGCAATGATCACAAAGGAATCGGGATCAATCTGGCGCACAATTTGTCTCAGTATGGCAACCTCCTTACGAGTTACCACCGTAAACAGAATGTTACGCTCCTT
>DSAS01000185.1 GCA_011046365.1 Fidelibacterota bacterium | reverse complement strand
TTTTTTTGCCATAATATTTTTAAATGAAAATACTACTATTATCAATATTTGTAATATTAATAAATATCTTTTCATATATATTTTTACTCCACAATTATTTTTATTCTATAATTTCCAACATCCCAAGTAATTTCACGAGCCGGATACGCCTTTGCGTATGAAATATAGGTTTTGAAATTATCTCCACAACCAACGATTTCATCATTTTTTTTAGCTGAACAGTATGCTGTTAAAAACAACCAGTAAAAATACTCTTTTGGTGCAAATATTATAGGTGAAAGCCAAAGTAGACACCACCACATTGAATTTTCGGCCAAATCATAAAAAAGAGGATCATATTCAATTAACTTTAAGGAAAAATTTCTATTTTCATCAGCAAATGATGAATATGCCCAACCTGTATTAAGTGAAATTGTACTCCATGGTTTGTCCTGGACATAATGCCGTGTTTTCCATTTCCAGCATTGATAACTTTTATGATCTCCATCTGGACTTAAATAACCGATGGACCACCTATCATCATCACTTGCTTCTGTATCATAAACTCTAAAATATAATTCAGCCTTTCCTTTCCACCATGGTTCATAATCCATTGCCGAACGATCAAGTTTAATCTGAGATAATACAGGTGCATCATTAACTGTAAGGGGTGTAAAAGTCGAAGGAGGTACCGTCTTTCCATCCCAATTTTCAAAGTCATGGATGTAAATCTGTAAATAATCCACTTCATCCATAGCCGATGTTGTTCCCTCTGCATCTGTTAATTTTCCAAGGGACCGTTTTTTGAACTCTTCTAAAGTACTTTTAGCCCGATAGAGTAAGTCATTTCTTTTCATGCTCTCCTTTCAATTTTCCCATCCGACCGGTTATCCCAGCCGGATGTATTGATATAATTCCCGGAAAAAACCATAATCACCGGTGAACCGAAGAGCCAAATTGTGTCTGAATACAGGTTGTTTTCCGGGGCAATCGGCGTAGCTGTGCGAATTCCTTCGTCTTAACGAGAAATTCATTTCAAAGATCATTGAAGCGCTTCAGCCGGGCGGCTGAACACCGCTTACTGATTGCCCCCTTATCAAAGATGCAGTTGGTGGTAAAATTAAAAAATAAAATAACGGGTATGCAAGTAAAATCTTAAGCATTGCCAAAAATATTTTAAAATCAGTCACTCGATTCCCTATAATACGATAATTTATTAAATTTTACTGCATAAAGATCATCTTGTTGGTCCTGCTGAATTTTCCGGCATGGATTCTATAAAGATAAACCCCGCTGGAGACCAGCTGTCCGCGGCTGTTTTTACCGTCCCAAACCACCCGGTAGAAACCCGGGGACTTTTTGGAGTTCACCAGCCTTATCACTTCACGCCCGATGAGATCGTAGATCGCCAGCGTGACCTGCGCCTCCTCCGGCAGGTCGTAACCGATCACCGTAGTCGGGTTAAAGGGGTTGGGATAGTTACTGTGCAGGGCGAATTCTTTTGGTAGATCAATTTCATCCTCTATCGCAGAGGAACTTGTTTTCAATAAAAACGTATCGGATATCGCCGTCAATCCGTCGCGATCCTCGGCTTCCACACACCAGTAATATTCGTAATTATACTTTAACCGGCGAATGTCACAATAAGTTGTATCAGTGGGATAAACATAGCGAACGGTTGACTCTACTGCCCAATAGCGCAAATAATAACGAATCTCATCATTGGGATCGGGGTCCGTCGCCGGCAGCCATTCAAAAACAGGATACTGCGTGAATACATAGTCACAGTTTTTCGGATTTATCAAAATTGGTGGCGCCGGTGCTTCATTTTCTATATTTGTATAAAAAACGATCGGATGACCATTTGCAATCGTAATGGCGCCAGCCTGATCTTCCGCTTCAACCTGCCAGTAATACACCTGATTATCCCAAAGGGAGTCATTCAAGACAATTTTCGTCCGGTGACCTTCGTAAACGCTATGCAATTGATGCTGACCGGTTCCGATTTTCATCCGGTAAAAGAGAGAGTCCTGAAAATCCGGATCTTCCGAGGCGTTCCAGCTAAACTCAGGTGTTAAATTTACCAAAACCTCATCATCAACCGGATATTCTACGGCAAACTCCTGTGGTGCACTGTTCTGAACATCTACTCCAAATGACCAAATTGCCGAGCAGAGGGTATCATCTGCGTTGGTGACATATTGCACCTGCCAGAAATATTCGCGGTTTTCCTCTAAAGGATATTCCGGACGATAGAAATTCGTATCAACATTGATCGGCGCAATCTCACCGAAATCGGAATTTGTATGCAGAAACAGTTGGTATTCCAAATTCGTATTCGAGAGCGCAATTTGCGGTAAAACGCCATTTTTCAAATCATCGGTCAGTATTTTCCGCTGGCTTTTATTGATAGGCTCTGGTACCCAGAAAAACAGTGGCGTTGCCGTACGTAAAACGCTGTGTGTTTCCGGGACAATCAGACTAAAATCACCTGCAAATGGCGGATCAACATGGATATAGGTAGATTTCTGTATGGATTGAATCGTATCCGAATAGATGACAGTCAATTGCACATCGTAATCTCCCGCTTCTCGATAGATATGGATTGGATCGCATAAATCGCTGAAATTCCCGTCACCGAAATCCCACCGGAGTTGACAATTAGCCGGCAGGTATTCCGAAAAATTGGTAAATCGAACTGTCAGCGGCGCAAGTCCGGTATTGTTATTAGCGGCAAAATCAATCTCAAGCGATCGTTCCGGAACCCATTTCACAGCATCAAACAGCACTACTTTTCCTGTTTCTCCGCAGCCATCGCCCAGACGGATATTTGCTTTAGGTCCGGAATGAAAAATATAATGACCGAGGTGTACCCATTCGTCGTTGTACAGACTTTGGTTGATTGGAACCAGTAATACGGTGTCGGAATGCTGAATATGATAGACAGCCCCCGTGGTTGCCTCGGAATATCTAGGAATATAGGCATATACATCATACCAACCCAACTCCGGTAAATCCGGGGTCCAGGTGGCATAACAGGTATCGGTGTCGGTACTCGGTCGGCTGTTGCAATACCAATAGTGATTATGATAGCCACTGATTTTGTCTTTCCATTTTATCATCGAAGCCGGATAAGCAGTATGCAGATAAAAACCCTTTTCCAGCTGTTTATCATCCACCAGGGTATCTGCCCTTGTTATCGGAGAATATGTCGTTGCGATTATCCAGGGAATGCCGGAGCCGGCGGAGGCAAGATTGACATTGCCTTCATTATATCCAGGCCAGTCATAGCGGGCACCTTCACAGTCATAGGAGGGATAGCCGGGTGTGTTCTTATTGCCGTAGGGATCATTAAAGATCAGTGTCTTTTTCCCATCTACGATCCCTTTTCCCAAAACCAGATGCCCGGAACTGGTCAGCCAGACACACATGGTGTAGGGATTTTATGGAATTGATGTTGTTGACGGCTTTCAGCCAGCTCGTCTGCTCCCAGTCTTGATCGGTATTCATTCCATGTTTCTCATAGTAATTTGCCATCCTTGAATTCGGGCTGCCACCGGTTCCCCACATATACCCGTAGCCTCCTTTTCCGGAAGTATGCCCGGCAGGTGATGAAGAGTAGTTATAATCCTGTTCCCGATAAAAATACCGTTCACAGATATAGCGCCCCCACAAACTGGTGTGACGATAGGGACTGGCACACGTTACAGGCCATTTGGGTAGAATATTATGATACGCCAGAAGCATGGCGGCAGTCGTGGGTGCACAGGCATAATAGCCCCAGAACCAATCCGGTACGTCGTAGACCTGATGCAGATATGGTACCGGCAGACCTTCTGATTCGCCTTTAATATGAAAAACTGACGAATATTTATTCGTCAATTCCTTTCGATCCGCAATTGTGACTTTCATTGTCTTTTCCGCTGAGATTGATGATTTTGTTTGGTTCAGGCTGCCCAAGTGAATCTCCTTCTGACCGTATGTGTGATAAATAATCTGGGTGCCATCGGCAGAAAAAGCGGGGTCCATTTCGAAACGATCCCCGCTGTCAGTCAGCCGGCGCAAATTGTTCCCATCCCGATTAATAATAAAAATATCGCTATTGATCAGCTCGAAGATTTCAATCTCCTTTTGATAGAAAACCACCTGATTACCATCGGGGGACCACCTGGGCTCATGTCCCGTGGCTATATTTCGGTTCGTTTCGGTTTCCAGATCATAAATCCAGATTTTTCCGTTAAATCCGATATAGAGAATATTACGGGAATCGGCGGACCATTGTGGATAATAATAGCCGCCTCCTGATTCGGATATGACCGATTTTTCCAGATTATCCAAATCCATCAGCCAGAGATTATCATCATCATCGTTATAACAGACATAACGACCATCGGGAGATATTGGTGCGATATTGGAATAGACACCGAGATCATATTCACGTCCATCAGAAACAATCAGACGATTTACCACTGTAAAGGCGACACTACCATTATCCGTAAAACTCGGCTGTCCGATATGGACAGTCGCTTCATATAAATATCGGATTTCACCATTTTCAATATTCAGTAATGCCGGACGCTGACGACCGAGGGCATCAATGGCTTTATAACCAATGGTTTTTTTATCCGGAGCAATTGAATAATACAAGCCTGAACCAGGTGTATCGGTCAGGGTACGAACCTGTCTGTTTTCATAACTATAAATCGCCGAAAAGTAATTGTCGGTATATATAAATCTTTCACCGATGACCTGAACATTTCGAAGATATCCCTGATCTTCGATAAAATCGGCAGAAAATCCATGATTTCCAGCCGATAACAATATTATCATAATATAAAACAATGATTTACATTTCATTTTATACTCTGGTTTTTAATTGGAATGCTTCTTCAGTTGGGAAATTCTATTTTCGTACAATTGCGATTTTTCCCACAGTGGTATCGCCCTCTTTGGTGTATGCCATACAGAGATAAACGCCGCTGCTGACATAACGACCGCGGTGGTCTTTACCGTCCCAGAACGCCTGTTGTCCGACAACATCGCCGTCAAGATAGGACAACTTCCGGACAAAAGTACCGTCCAGCGTAATGATTTTTACCTCCGATTCCTGGAGCAGACCATCAATGACCAGCGGTCGGGTTGCAGGAATCTCATAGGGCATGGGAAAAATCTTCAGCTCTCTGTACTTATCCCCGTAAACGGCATAGGCGGACTTATAAACCGAGATGCCCTTGTTCGTGGCAAAGTAGACTAGCCCTTCTGCGTTATTGAAAGCGATATCGTTTACCGTATTGCTCAGCAGCCCGGAATTTTCCGCGGTAAAACCTTCCACATCATTCAGCCAGATACCATCATAGGTATAAACTTTCACGCCGAAACCAACGGTGGATATCCACTTATTGTTCAGCCGGTCAACCTTGATCCGGCACTCCTTGGCAAAGGGCACACTGGTCAGGACCGCATTGTCAATCGAGCTGAAAATCCGGTTCGGGAAATTCGCCGATACCGAGGCACGCTGAATCCCGTCGGAGGTCATTATCCAGAGGTCGCCGCTCCGGTCAAAAGCAATCGAATAGACCGCATTGCTGGCGAGTCCGTGACTGGTGGTGATCCAGGTCCATTCATCATCGGATTTATCGAACAGACTCCCTTTATGGTCCAGGACGATGATTCCGCCGGCTGCCGGTGAGGGTGTTTCGCCGGTATGCACCTCCGACGCAAACCAGACCCGCCCGTCCTCGTCAAAGATGATAGAGGTCGTGTGGTAATTCAAATAGCCGCCGGACTCCTCTATGTTAAAATGCACCCATTGATCATCGTTGGTTAAAACAGCGATCACATTATCATTCTGAGCGTACTGATTGGCAATCCAGAGATTTTCATCGGTATCGAGCGCGATATACCCGATGCCCAGGTAATAATCATGCCCCCCTCTGCCAGCTGAGCCTTCTAGTTTGTTGTCTGTTGTGTCATATAGAATATACTCACCAAGATTATCCGGATTAAACCTTAACAATCCGCCTTCCTTCAAATAATCTATATAATTCCCATGCTTGTCATAATGATCCAGATAGGAACCGTATAAGGGTACAAAATAATCACCGTTTTTATTACGATCAAGATTGTAGACCCGACTGGTCAGACTGAAGGCAATTGTATCAGCGACAAACCGTTTCCAATCTCGCTCGGTTTCATCATGAATTAAGATATATCTATTTGATCTACAGATATTATACCAGCCCTGCTCCGTCAACAGGCTAAAGCCTTTCTGAGTTCCAGCCATTAGCGAACCGTCTTCATTGACCCACAGCGCCGTATAGATATTATCCAGAATCGTATTGGGAATCAGATATTCCGGTTTCCCTGCAACCGCCTGCCAGAGACAGCGTGTTGCCGAACCGCCAAACAACTCATTATCGTCATTAAAAACCGCTTTACTGACACTAACCGAGATGACCCTCCTCCAAATACCGGCATCGAAATGATAAACCCCGGAAGTCGTAACCGCATATAATTCACCTTGCCGATCCATGATCAGATCGGTTATATTCCGGTTAAGACTGTTATCCAGAAGTTCGGGATTCAGGTTGTTCAACGTGAACAAAGCCTGATTCAGATTAAAAACAGCTCGCCCCTGATGGGTTACAACCCGGGAAACATATCCGGTTTCCGGCAAATCCACCGCTTTCCACGCCGATTCGGTTTTTAAATCCGTTTGATTCAGATCGGCATATAGCAGCCCGCTGGGCGTCGCCAACCATAAAGTGTCATTAATCACCGCCAGCGAGTTGATGCCGGAAACATTGATCGGGAACGCCTCAAAGCGGTCCTGGTAGCGATATTCATCATTCTGCATTTTGAAGTAGGCAATTCCCCAATCTACATTGTACTGATAGGCGGCATACGCCCTGTTTCCGGTAAACACGATGGCAGTAATACAAGTTAACTCGTCTCCGAATTCAAAGGCGTTGAAAACCGTTGTCACCGCTTCTTTTTGTATATCCCATATATTGATTTCACCATCCGGGTTACTCATTCCCAGCCAGAGGCGACCTTGCGGATCCTGTGCCAGACATTGAATGTCCGCCTTTGTCAAACCATAGCCGATAGAGTAAATCCGGAACTCCCCATTCAATTGATTATAACAAACCAATCCGCCGCTGCTGCCAGCATAGATGGAATGATCCACAGTTAGAACATCCCGGACATTCAGTACTGAGGTATAGCCGCTCCATTCACCAACGACCGACTGACTGTATGTTAATCCTGTCAGAATACACAGAATAAACAGGAAAGTCTTAATTTTCAACAGTTTACCTTTTTATTATACGGACCAGGTTGGTCATTTCAATCATATTTAATGCCGCATCCCAGCCTTTGTTTCCGGCTTTGGTTCCGGCACGCTCCAGCGCCTGCTCAATCGAGTCGGTGGTCAGTATTCCGAAAATCACCGGGATTTCCGATTCCATGGAAATTCGCGCCACGCCTTTGGCGGATTCAGCCGCCACCACATCAAAATGCGGCGTTGCACCGCGGATCACCGCCCCGAGGCAGATGACCCCGTCGTATTTTTTCGCATTGACCACATTCTTTGCCACCGGTGGTATCTCCATTGCTCCGGGCACCCAATAGACGTGGACATCATCCTCTGCGGCACCGTGTCGTTTCAGACAATCCAGCGCGCCTTCCAGCAGCTCTTTCGTCACCATATCATTGAACCGGCTAACTACAATAGCCACCTTCATTTTCTCGGCGGATAAAACGCCTTCAATAATCTTTACCATGCTGCACCTACTTTTTGTTGTTCAGGATCAAATGACCCATTTTATCTCGTTTAGTCTTTAAATAATTTTCGTTGATGGGATTCGGCGGAATCTCGATGGGAATCCGATTAACAATTTCCAATCCGTATCCCTGTAATCCGATAATCTTTTTGGGGTTATTGGTCAATAATTTCATTTTCTTAATGCCCAAATCCGCCAGCATCTGAGCGCCCATGCCGTAGTCCCGCAAATCGGGCAGAAATCCCAGTTTGACATTGGCTTCAACAGTATCCATGCCCTGGTCCTGGAGATTGTAGGCACTGATTTTATGCTTCAGCCCGATCCCCCGACCCTCCTGGCGCAGGTACAGGACAACCCCGCGTCCCTCCTTTGCAATCATTTTCAATGCCGCATCCAGCTGATCACCGCAGTCACAGCGCAATGATCCGAAAACATCGCCGGTGAGACATTCGGAGTGCACCCGCGCCATCACCGGTTCACCGGAAGCGACATCGCCCATTACCAGTGCTATATGCTCCTTTTCAGTCAGATGGTCAACATAGACAACAATCTCAAAATCACCATATTTTGTCGGCAGAATAGCTTTGCTGATGCGCTCGATGTAGCGCTCATGTTTACGGCGATATTCGATCAGGTCTGCCACAGTGATCATTCGGATATCAAATTTCCGGGCGATGCGCTCCAGCGCCTCACCGCGAGCCATTTCACCGTCTTCATCCATAATCTCGCACATGACACTGACCGGTCTCAAGCCGGCAATCTCAGCCAGATCAACTGAGGCTTCGGTATGCCCCGTCCGACGCAGGACACCGCCTGCGCGGGCGATGATCGGAAAGATGTGTCCCGGTCTTGCCAGATCATCGGGATTTGTCTCCGGATCAGCCAGGGCTCTGATCGTGACAGCACGGTCGGGCGCCGATATACCCGTCGTTGTCCCTTTTGTATAATCCACACTGACCGTAAAGCGGGTATTGTGAATGGCAGTATTGTCACTCACCATCAAATCTAGGCGCAGCTCCCTGGCACGGGCTTCGGTAAGACCGACACACATGAGACCGCGGGCGTGAATCGCCATGAAATTCACCGCCTCCGGGGTGATTTTTTCGGCTGCTATAATAAAATCAGCTTCGTTCTCACGGTTTTCATCATCCACTACAATGACAAACTTACCCTCTTTTATATCGGCGATAGCATCTGCAATCTTGTCAAATTTCATTTCGCACCTGTAACTATTTATCGTATCCCCAGCTCTTAATTCGTTTTTCAATATCTCGAATTCTATCATCACTGCGGGACAGAAATTGTTCAATGTATTTCGCCATCAGGTCTACTTCAATATTAACCTGGTCACCAATTTTTTTTAAACCGAGATTCGTCTCACGAAAAGTCAAAGGGATCACAGCGATGTAAACAGCTGTTCCCGACTTTTCTGCGACCGTCAGGCTGATTCCATTAACGGCGATGGAGCCTTTGACAATTATATACTTCATTAAATCAACCGGCAGATCGAAAATCAGTGTCGCAGCTTTTCCGCTCCGGGAAATCCCGGAAATCACCGCCACACCGTCAACGTGCCCCTGGACAAAATGTCCACCCAGCCGATCACCCGAACGCAGCGCCCGTTCGAGGTTGACTTTCGTGCCAGCCTGAAATAGCTGCAGAGTGGAGCACTTGATCGTATCACGCACCGCTTGGACGGCAAATCCCTCTTTGCCGACCCTGACGACACTCAGGCATACACCGTCCACGGCAACGCTGTCACCAACGGCAAGACCATCCAAGACCTTATCGGCGGTAATTTCAAAGAGACGCCCTTCGGCATTAACCGAAACCTGTTTTATCGTACCGAGCTCTTCAATCAATCCGGTGAACATCAGACCGCTCTCCCCCGAACCAAGAGATCACTCCCCAGTCTCTCAAAATTTTCCCACTCAAGCTGAATAGAATTATCCAGAGATTTCATAAAGCCGCTAAATGTCGAAATCCCCTCGCCCAGCACTTTTGGGGCAATGATCAGTTGAATCTCATCAACCAGCCCCTGTTGAATCAACGAGCCGGCGACCTGACTGCCCCCCTCGGTATAGATTGATGTAATTCCAAATTCACACAACTTCCGCACAGCAGCCGGCAGATCAATCCAGCCGAAGGAATCGCCGGGAACCCGAAGAATATTCACTCCGGAACCCCGCAACTGTTTGATTTTGGTACTCTTTTCACCGGAAGCCGTCACAATGACTGTCCGCTGTCTGAATTCATCGGCAACCAGCCGGAAACGGGCGGGAATGCGCAACATGTCGTCCAGAGCGATCCGGTAAGGAATAAAGCCGTCCCGGTTCACCGGTAGAAGTCCCGGATCGTCTTTGAAAACCGTCCCCATACCCACCATTACCGCATCATGTAGCGACCGCTGATGCCGGGTAAATTCGCGGGCTTCCGGACAACTGATCCATTGGCTTTTTCCAGATACGTCAGCAATATAGCCATCGGCTGTCTGCGCCAATTTCAGGGTAATCCAGGGACGTTTTTTCTCCATGGTAATGACGAAACCGCGATTCAACTGGCAGGCTTCTTCACCCAGCAGACCGATATGGACCTGAATCCCGGCTTTTTGCAACTGGTGAGCTCCCTCGCTGTTCACCCGCGGATTCGGATCAATCATGCCGATATAGACTTCGGCAATACCGGCGGCAATGATTGCAGTGGTACAGGGCGGTGTTTTCCCGGCGAAACAGCAGGGTTCCAGATTTACATAGAGGGTGCTGCCCCGCGCGGCATCACCCGCCTGTTCAATCGCCCAGACCTCGGCATGGGAACCACCAAATTGTTGATGGTAACCTTCACCGATAACCTGATCATCTTTTACCAGTACGGCACCGACCATCGGGTTGGGGCTGGTGAATCCCCGCCCTTTCTCCGCCAACTCCAGCGCTCTCTGCATCCATTTTCTGTGTCTGTCCATAAAAAAACCCGATCGCTCGGGACTTCTCTGATCTTCTACCATCCGGACTGTCACCGTCGGTTCCTGGATTCCACAGGATCTGTCCCGATCTGTCGGGACTCGCGGACTGTCACCGCCGGTCAGGATTTACACCCTGTCCCGAAGACGTAACGTAAATTTAGGATTCTCAAATTGTAGATGCAAGAAAAGCTTCAACCGAAATCGTCACCCGGTATTCCAACGATAACCGATCCCCACCACCGTTTCCAGAATATCCCGGTAAGGAGTCAACTTTTTTCTAATCCGGTTGATATGAACGTCCACCGAACGGTCAATCACATAGACTTCATCACTCCAAACCTGGTTTAACAATAAATTCCTGGAAAATACTTTATTGGGATTGGCTGCCAGAAAGGCAAGCAGTTCAAATTCCCTCCGGGGAAATTTTACCTTTTTACCATCAACAAAGACTGTGTAGCTGCTTCGTTGGATTTCAATTCCCCTGATTCGAATCGTATCGGGTGACGTTTCTGAACTTCCCTTCCGACGTAATAATGCCTTTACACGACTACGGAAAGTCTTTACGCTGAATGGTTTGCGGATGAAGTCATCCGCTCCGATCTCAAGTCCGAGAATTTCATCAAATTCAGCTGTCTTTGCTGATAAAAAAATGATTGGTGTCTTAATACCCTTTCGGCGAATCCGGCGACATACTTCATAGCCATCAATATCCGGCATCATAATATCCAGAATTATCAAATCAAACCCCTGAGCGTTTAAAAGTGATAACGCCTGATGACCATCAATTGCCCGGCTGACATTATAGCCTTCTTTTACGAGGTGATGCTCCAACACCAGGAGGATATCTTCTTCATCATCAACAATCAGGATTTTATTATTCAGCGGGAACTTCCTTTTTAGTTAATTTTCCGATGATAAAATAGCGTCCGATTGTTAAATCATCATTAACAGTTTGCAAATGTTCGGTTAATTTCAAAAAAAGACAGGGAGCGTGGTCTCTTCGCCATACTCCCTGTCTTTGGGAAGAGAGTGGATTATCACTTTAGAAGAGTAATCCGGTGAGTATAATTCATCTCCCCTGTCAAGACTTTCACAAAATAGATCCCAGAAATCAGGTTGCTGCCATCAATTGACAATGTATGTGATCCTTTATTCATGTAACCTGAATAAAGTTCACTGACAACCTGGCCCAGTATATTATAGATATGGATGCGGATTTCATCATTTTTCGGCATCGAAATACGAATGTTCGCTGTTGGATTGAACGGGTTCGGGTAGACGTTCAGAGCAAAAACAGCAGCCAAAGTATTCAGATCAGATTCGATCGAAGAAGCCGTTGACAGACGTCCTTTTTCACTCAACAGTGACCAGCCATCCAGCCACATGGTTTCATCAAAAGCACCGGCATAGTCCGTCTGCACAAAGAATCCATCATCGGGCAGACTGACGTAATGTATATATGCCGGAGAGCCGGCAGCCGGTCGGGGATCAATGATACCCGCTCCGTCTTCGCGACCGTTCAGTTCCATGAACATCGGATCGACATCAACAGCTGTCATCCCGGGATTATCGGTATGAAACTGACCATTGGCACAATCATAAATGATATTGTTTTCATTAAACAGCAGTGAATCACCGATCAGCACCTGAGTCGCCGCATCGGAAACCCGGACACCGACGCCGTTTCCATATGCCACAATGACATTCCGGAAATCACCACCGGTGCCTTCGCGCAGACGGATCATCTG
>DSAS01000157.1 GCA_011046365.1 Fidelibacterota bacterium | reverse complement strand
AACTCTTATAAAGTACCCCCAATTTTTTCCTAAAATCTAACATTTCCACTTACTAATTGTATTATGTCCTTATTTATTAATTACTTAACAGCAAATTATATTAATTTTTGGGGGAAGTCCTGTATGATTTACCTTGCATAAGCAGTCGTGAAAAAGTAAATTTACCTGCTTTATTGAACCGGAAAAGTCGCAATGTTAGAGCAGTTACAAAATAGTCTTGGGAAAATAGTCAAGACCCTTCGGAGTGAGGGGAAAATCACGGAGAACAATATTCGTGACACGCTGAGTAATGTGCGCCGTTCTCTGCTGGAAGCCGATGTTAATTACAAAATCGTTAAAGAATTCATCGAAAATGTCCAGGCAAAGGCGATTGGTGTCACGGTAACCAGAAGTTTGACACCGGGTCAGCAGGTGGTCAAGATTTTCCATGACGAGCTGACCAGATTGCTGGGCGCCAAACAGTATCACTTGAAAACAGCCTCGATCCCGCCGACGGTGATTCTGTTAGCGGGCTTACAGGGCTGCGGGAAGACCACCTTTGCGGCGAAATTAGCCCTGCTCCTGAAAAAGCAGAATCACAAACCGCTTCTGGTATCCGTTGATGTCTATCGTCCGGCGGCGGTGCAACAGCTGGAAGTTCTGGGGAAACAGATCGGTGTACCGGTGTTTTCCGGGAAATCCAAGGTGGTCAAACGAGCCGTGGAAGCCGTTGATTATGCCCGCAAGAATCATCTGGACACCGTTATCATTGATACAGCCGGGCGTTTGCACATTGATAAAGAGATGATGAAGGAGCTGGCGACCCTTAAAAAGAGTTTAAAGCCGCAGAATATCCTGTTTGTTGCTGATGGATTGACCGGGCAAGACGCCGTTAATACGGCAGGGGTCTTTAATGAGCAGCTGGGTTTTGATGGGATTGTCCTGACCAAAATGGACAGCGATACCCGTGGTGGTGCCGCGCTTTCGATTGTCAGCGTCACCGGTAAACCGATCATGTACATCGGCACCGGTGAGAAACCGGAGAATATCGAGGTCTTTCATCCTGACCGGATTGCCAATCGCATATTGGGCATGGGTGATGTGGTGTCTCTGGTGGAAAAGATGCAGGCTTCTGTAGATGCTGAGCAGGCGGAGCAGCTGGAAAAAAAACTGCTGAAACAGCAATTTACACTCGAGGACTATCTCGATCAGCTGCGACAAATCAAAAAAATGGGACCGCTGGGTGATATTCTGGAGATGATCCCCGGTTTTTCAAAATTAAAATCAAAGAATATTAAAGTTGATGATAAAGAACTGTTACGGGCGGAAGTGATTATCCAGTCCATGACCCGGCAGGAGCGCCAGAAACCGGCAATTATCAATGGCAGCCGCCGGAAACGGATTGCCCGGGGCAGCGGTACATCACCGAATGATGTCAACCGTCTGTTAAATCAGTACTGGCAATTGTTGAAAATGAGTAAGCAGATGGGAAAAATGAAAATTCCCGGCAATCTCTCTGCTTTCGGAATACGCTAATAACACAAAGGAGGAATCATTGGCAGTTAGAATCAGATTACTTCGCACGGGAAGAAAAAAGAAACCATCTTACCGCATTGTGGTAATGGACTCACGTATACGGCGCGATGGGCGTTACCTTGAAAAAGTTGGTACTTATTATCCGTTAAACAAACCGGCTGAAGTGAATATTGACAAAGAAAAGGTTTTAAAGTGGCTCGAAAAAGGCGCTGAACCGTCACAAACGGTATTTAATTTGTTGCAAAAAGAGGGTATTGCGCTGGACTGGCATCTGATTCGCAATAAAGCCAGCGAACAAGTTCGCCATATCGAATTGCAGAAATTTGAACTGGCTAAAAAGGTCAGGGCTGATAACAAATCGGCGACTGCAACCGAAACTGAGGCTGAGAAAAAAGAGGCACAAAAAGAGGGTGCCTCGCCAGCGGAGGCTCCTGAGAAGGAGGCGGTACCCGAGGAAGCTGTCAGTTCGGAAGAAACGGCTGATGCAGAGCCTGAAATTGAAACCGCGCCCGAAGAGCAGGAAACAGCGGCGGCAGAGGAACCTGTCAACGAGGAAAAGGAAGGTAGCGCAGAGACAGCTCCGGAAGAAGTTAAGACAGAAGAAGCAGCACCTGAGACCGGAGAAGAAGTTACTGAGGAGAAAAAAGACGCGGAATAACTTGCTGGAAGTAAAAAACAATTATTTTGGATTTTCTTGAATATTTTTTATTAAATTCTTTCGATTACCTTATAGTGTAAATGATGTAATCAGAAACCAGTAATAAGGAGTAACAGTTATGAAAGACTTCGTCGAGTATATTGTCAAGAAATTGGTGGATCATCCTGATGAGGTACGGGTTTCTCAGATCGACAGTGAAAAAACTGTCATTATGGAGTTACAGGTAAAAGAAGGTGACCTGGGCAAGGTAATTGGAAAAAAGGGTCGTACAGCCAAAGCCATACGGACTCTTTTAACGGCGGCGGCAGCTAAGCAGGGTCAAAAGCGCGCGATTTTGGAAATTATTGAATAGTTGTGGATGACATAAACAGCAGAATCCCTTTCGGATATGTACAGAAGAGCCGGGGATTAAAGGGTGAACTGCTGGTTGCGCTGAGATCCACAGATATTGCGATTGAAAAGGGAATAAGGGTCGTTTGGTTAGGTGACGATCCTGACCAGGCGAATCCCTGGAGGGTGGAATATTTACGCCCGCAAGGGGCGGTGGCTTTTTTAAAATTGAAGGATGTAAAATCGCGGGAAGAAGCAGATTTCCTGAAAGGAATTGCCGTATTTATTGCAGCGCGGGATATTGTCAATAATGCTCCGGTAAAATTGCTTGGATATTCGGTAATTTCCGAAAATGATCATCACTTGGTGGGCGAAATTGTTGACCTGGATTCCACAGAGATACAACAACGCCTGATTATCAAAAGTGGTGATAAAATCGTGGAAATTCCGGTCGTCGCTGAATTCATTAAAGCTATTGATCACGAAAAACGGACGGTCAGCGTCTTTTTGATTGATGGATTGGAAGGGTAGATGAAGATCTGGTTTGTGACCGTGTTTCCGGAAATGATCAGAGCCTATCTGAAAGAGAGCATGTTCAAAAAGGCGGTTGAGCAGCAACTGGTTAGTTTTCAAGTCTGGGATTTACGGGATTTCACGACCGATAAACATCGGCAGGTGGACGATAAGCCCTTTGGCGGCGGCGCCGGTATGGTACTGAAGCCGGAGCCCTTTTTTCGGGCTTACGACCGACTGAAGGAGATACAGAAAGAGAATCCTTTCAGAGTCATCTGCCCATCGCCGCAGGGGAAATTATTCAATCACCGGCGTGCCGTTGAACTGTCCCGAGGCGCAGACCTTGTCTTTTTCTGCGGACATTACAAAGGCATTGACGAGCGGGTTATGCAAAATCTTGTGGATGAAGAGATCAGTATTGGCGATTATGTGTTGACCGGCGGTGAATTGCCAGCGCTGGTGATTGCGGATTCCATTATCCGGCACATTCCCGGCGTGCTGCATTCCTACGAATCCGCCGAAACGGATTCCTTTGCCGATGAATTACTGGAAGGACCGATTTACACCCAGCCACGCGAATACCGTGGACTCAATGTTCCGGAGGTCTTGCTAAGCGGAAATCATCAGAAGATTGAACAATGGCGTAAACAGCAGCGCCTCGAAAGAACGAAAGAGAGACGTAAAGAATTGTTAAACGAAAAAATTGAAAAAAATGATATTGGAGGAAAAAATGGATAAACTCGCTGCAGCCACTGCAGACCAGATTCGCACGGATATACCGGATTTCAAAGCCGGAGATACCGTGGCGGTTGAATATAAAATTATTGAAGGTAACCGGGAACGGACGCAACGTTTTCAGGGGGTTGTGATTGCCCGCAGCGGCGGCGGAATCAACGAGACCTTTACGGTGCGAAAAATTTCTAACGGGATTGGCGTAGAACGGATTTTTCCGCTGCATTCACCGAAAATCAGCAGCGTTGAACGCATTTCGGTGGGCAAGGTTCGCCGTGCCAAACTTTACTATTTACGCGGTCTGAAAGGGAAAGCCGCCAAGATTAAAGAGAAACGCTGATTTCCCGATTTTCACTCTGATCAGAGCCGTCATTCAATGAAAAAAGCCCCGAAATATTTACGGGGCTTTTCCATACAAAGCGGTACTGCTCTCAGGTTTTCATGAAAGGATAACGATAGTCCCTGGGCGGGACGAAGCTTTCTTTAATTGTCCGCGGCGAAACCCAACGCAGCAGATTGATCATGCTGCCGGCTTTATCATTGGTGCCGGATGCCCGACTGCCGCCGAAAGGTTGCTGACCAACGACTGCGCCGGTGGGTTTATCATTAATATAGAAATTGCCTGCGGCGTGTTGTAAAATAGCAGACGCCAATGAAATTGCCTGCCGGTCTTTGGCAAAAACAGCGCCAGTCAGAGCGTAGGGGGACGTTTCATCGCAGAGGTGCAAAGTCTTCTCGTAGTCCTGATCAGCATAGATGTAAATTGTCAAAACGGGACCGAAAATCTCTTCTTCCATGGTCTTAAAGTGCGGATTGCTGGTGAGGATGATCGTCGGTTCGATGAAATAGCCCTCGGAGTCTTCGGCTATTCCGCCGGTGATGATTTCGGCGTCCACGGCATTCCGGGCATATTCGATATAGCTGCGGATGCTCTCATAAGCCGCCCGGTCAATAACGGCATTGAAAAAGTTACCAAAATCGCGAACGTCGCCAATTGTGATGGTCTGGATTGTGTCAGTCAGCTTCTTTTGCAACGCCGGCCAGATGGATTTGGGGATATAGGCACGGGAGACCGCCGAGCATTTCTGACCCTGATATTCATAGGCACCGCGAATCAGGGCGGTATTCAGTTCATCAAGATCGCTGCTGTTATGGGCGAATACAAAATCCTTGCCGCCGGTCTCGCCTACAATCCGGGGATAGGTTTTATACGAGGAGATATTCGTACCGATGGTTTTCCACATGCTTTGAAAGACAGCGGTACTGCCGGTGAAGTGAACGCCGGCTAATTGGGGATGCGATAACACATTTGGACCGACATCCTTGCCGCTGCCGGGTATAAAGTTGATTACGCCAGCCGGCAAACCGGCTTCTTCGAGTAGTTTCATTAAATAATAGGCGGAAAAAACGGCGGAAGAAGCGGGTTTCCATAAAACCGTATTACCCATCACAGCCGGCGCAGTCGGCAGGTTGCCGGCGATGGAGGTAAAATTAAACGGCGTTACCGCAAAGATGAAACCCTCCAAAGCGCGTTGTTCGATCCGGTTCCACTGTCCGGGGGGCGAGAGGGGCTGTTGTTCGTAGATTTGTTCCATATATTTGACATTGAAATTCCAGAAATCAATCAGCTCGCAGGCGGAATCAATCTCCGCCTGAAACACGTTTTTGCTCTGGTTCAACATGGTTGCCGCATTCAGGATGGCGCGCCAGGGACCGGCTAGCAGAGCACCGGCTTTTTTAAAGATGCTTGCCCGTTCCCACCAGGGCAGGTGCGACCATTCCTGCAAGGCTTTTTGCGATGCTTTCACAGCCATCTCGACTTCAGCCGGACCGGCTTTATGATAGGTCGCCAGTACGTGACTGTGCTTATGCGGCATGACTGATTTTGCGGTTTGTCCGGTTTTAATCTCCTTACCGCCGATGATGAGGGGAATCTCAATCTGTTCACCGGACATTTTGTCCAGGACGCTTTGCAGCTCATCCCGCTCAGCGCTGCCCGGTCGGTAGGCTTTGATCGGTTCATTTAGTGGTTCGGGTAATGAAAATTTGGCGTTCGACATGGGTCACCTCGCTTTTTGATGCATTAAACCTTTTTCTCGAATAAAACTTAAAATAAATACTGTCTTTGAGGTTGAATTATTCACTTTTTTAAGTTAATAAATCCAGTGCAAGGGTGGTAGGATAAAATTGTTACTTTGCGGAATTTTTTGAATGTTCTATATTTCAATTAATTTTTATTATATTAAGTCATGCGGAAAATATTTGTTACCCGGAAATCCCGTCGCATTTTTTGGTTAATAACCTTGATTCTTTACTGTTCGCTGCTAGAAGCTCAGCTCCAGTTGCAGAAAGTCGAGATCATTGCCAACCGGAACAACGCGCCCTACTGGACAAATTCTTCCATAATTGCTGACGCCGGTGACAATCTCAGATTATCTTTTATATTGACAGTTCGCCCCGGAAATCTATACTCGTCTCTGTATGTTTCACCGAGGAAAAACATTATTCTTAACGGCGACACACTCGATGGCAAGACCCTTGTAGTCCCGAAAGATATAATGACCGAATCAACTATCATAAAATGGTACCGGGTAGCTCCGGAAAAGTTGGATACGGTTTATACCAATCAGCTTGGATTTGTGACTCCTTATGTGACGGTGTGCTATCGGGAGTTGCCTTTACAAAAGTGGCAGAACAGCCCGGAGATTAATCTGAATGCCACGGCGATTTACCGCGATCTCTTTCCCGGCACAGTCTGGTTAAAGGTTGAAATCTGTCACGGTCGGGATTTTGTCAGTTCGGCAGGAGCTGACCAGCGCTGTCAGACGGATCGCGGTTACGATTTTGGAGGTTTAAGTGAAGCAATTTTTCGAATCAGTTGTCGCGGTCGAACCGGTTCGAAGTTGCTGGATAATGTTCTGCTTTACCGCAATGTCCCGTTGATCGCCAACCCGGTCTCCTATGATCAATTCTGGCATAATCACCAGACGATGAAGTGGATCGGCGGTAATCTGAGCAGTTTTATCGTGGCGGCGGCGATGCAACTGGATGTATCGTTGCTCGATTATGTGGATAAACTGCCGCTGCCGGAATATAACTATTTCGAAATAACGGAATATTATTGCAAGGAGCTGATCCTCCGATCGGACTTTTATATCGGATGCGACAAGGGGAAAAAGGTTTTACTGAATGAGCACCTTTTTCATCAGGGCGATATCATCATCAGCAGGGATCGGGTTGCTCTTTTTTACCGGGATCAGAGTTCGCCGGATTCGGATAAAATGGGTGAAGCAAATGCTCTGCTGGATCGCCGTGATCTTGTACTGGAGTGCAATGAGAGTTCACTGCGGATCGGGACGTTGCAGGAGGTACTGGGAGACACGGTCAGCCTGGTCCGCTGGAAGCGGCGCTGGTCTTCGTATTAGTTTTTCTAAAGTGTCTTGAGATTGAATTATTGTAGGATTTTTTGTGCGGCGGCTTCGGGATCATCCACAATCGGGAAAATCGGCAACAATCCGGCGATTTCAAAGACCTCTTTGATGTCATCCTTCACCGAACATAGAATCATTTTACCGCTGTACTGATTTAATTTTTTGGCGGCGCCGAGCAGTACTCTCAGACCGGCGCTGCTGATGTAATTAAGTTCTGAAAAATCGAGGATAAATTTTGTGTTATTGGCATCAATCACCGGGATGAGTTTTTTCTCCAGATCTCCCGACGTATTGGAATCCAGATTTCCTTCAATTGAGTAAATGTTGATGTTCTCAATTTTTTCGATATTTACTTGCATTCCCTACCCTTTTTTTCTTGTCGGTTACTTATGTTTACATTTCTTGGTTAAAACTAAGGTATTTTTACCATTTTTGGAACTGTAATTTATCTCATCCATCATATTTTTTATCAGGTAGATGCCCAGACCGCCGATTTTACGGTCCGCCAGATTGCTATCCACGTCCGGTTCCGGTGCATCGGCGGGATCAAAGGGATTGCTGTCATCAATGATCTCCAATTTGAGGTAATCCTTTTCCAGGGTGTAGCGTATCTCGATGTAATGTTCGTCTTTATCGGAATAGCCGTAGGAGATAATATTGGTCAGGATTTCATCAATTGCGAGATGCAGCGTGAAGATATCCTTGTCGGGGACGGCATACTGGCGGCTGAAGCGGGTAATTTCTTCGCAAACATGTTCGATTTCAGGAATTTTATTTGAAATTTTGATTTCGATTAAATTTGCCACATTACCTGCTTTGAATTTTACAGATTGACTTCCAGTCCTTCAATTGCCAGAAAAACTTCGAGCTTTTTATCGGGATAGTTAATATTGCCGTAGTCAATTGATTTTTTCAGAATGTTTTCGATTTCAAAGTCGTCCCGCTCTGGTTCGTGGTGGAAAAGGGCGAGCCGTTTGACATCGGCTTGGACGGAAAAATCAATTCCCACAAGTGCCGAACTGTGACCCCAGTCCTCTTTGTGGATTGCCTCCTCAAAGGTATACTGGGCATCAAACACCAGGAGATCGGCGTGTCTGAAAAATTCGATGTGATTTTTTGTATTTTTACCTGATAAATCTTTGTATTCCGAGTCGGTGGCATAGACAAAGGATTTACCCCCATAATCAACACGATACCCGAAGGAGCCGCCCGGATGATAGAGCGGGAAGTTCGTGATTTTGACGTTGCCGATATTAATGCTGCTGTTGTGTTCTAATTGGATGAATTCTTTTTTTGAGCCCATCTGATTCAACGCCACCGGGAAAAACCGGTAATCCTGCTGGACTTCAAGCCGTTCCTTTAAATTGGGATGACCGCTGTAGAAATGGAGCGTATTACTGGGGAAAAAAGCCGGTGAGAAGAACGGGAAACCGATCATATGATCCCAGTGGGTGTGAGTAAGAAAAATGTGAATATCAAGCCCCTCGGTCTTCTGATCGTTTTTCATAATCGCATTGCCAAGATTCTTGATGCCGCTGCCCATATCAAAAATGATCAGTTGATTGTCCGCCCGGACTTCAATACAGGCGGTATTTCCGCCGATTGTTCCAGCCTCAACAGGAGAAAGAGTATCAATGTAGCGATTGATTGCGGGTAAATCGTGCAGCTGCTTTTCGCTGATTTTACGGAGGATTCGTTTAATTTTCTGCTTAATCTGGACGCTGGATTGAGGAGTGGGAATCGAGCCTCGGACGCCCCAGAATTTGACTTTCATTGATTTTTCCAATTGCTGAATGCCTCTCGTTCTATGGGTTATCTCTAATAATTGAAACAATTTATCTTTTGTGTAAACATATTGCAATAAAAATAATAATGCTCTGAAAGGATATCTAAATATCGGTTCTTGTTAGACTTGGGATCATTTTTTATTTGATAATGTGATCGGGGTTACAATTTTGAAAACCGGATTGATAAAAAACCGGCGTAATTTGGGCATCAGCAGTCCTTGGAATAATGGGTAAAACCGGCTATATTTTTGCCATGATTTCGATCTCAATTATAAGGAAAAGAGGACCCCATGATAAGGATTTACATTCTATTATTGATCGGTTTAGCGGTTTCCTGTTCTAATCAGACTAAAAAAATAGAGATGGACGCGCAACATCTGATTGACAGTCTGACAATGGTTATTCAACCTCTGCAGAAAGAGAGTGCTTTAGCCTATTGGAATGCCACTGCCACCGGCGAGGATCACTATTACGCGCGTTATGCGGAGCTGGAAATAGAACTGACCGGGGTTTTCTCGAATCCGGGGACCTTCCGAAAGTTGGATGCATATAAAAAATCCAAAATCCGGAATCCTGAACTGGCGCGGCAGATCGAAGTGCTCTATTTGCAATATTTAGCCCGGCAGACCGATCCTGAGCTGCTTAACCAAATCACCACGTTATCTACCAAAGTTGAGCAGCGGTTCAACACTTTCCGGGCGGTGGTGGACGGAAAACAGTTGAGTACCAATGATATTAAGGCGATTTTATCGAACAGTAATGATCCGGAACTGCGTAAGAAAGCCTGGGAGGCGTCCAAGCAGGCTGGTCCTTTAGTCGGGAAGGATTTTTTAAAACTGGTCGAATTGCGCAATCAATCCGCCCGGGCGGTCGGTTTTAACAATTTTTATGAAATGCAGCTGATTCTCGGCGAGCAAGACCCGGCGGAAATTCAGCGTATTTTTACGGAGTTGGATGAAGATACCCGTCAACCCTTTATCGAGATGAAAAGAGAGATTGATCAGGTGTTGGCGGAGCGGTTTGGGATTGCTGTTGACGACCTGCGTCCCTGGCACTATTCGGATCCCTTTTTTCAGGAGGCACCGGTGGTCACGGAGGTCAATCTTGACCAGTATTATCAGGATCAGGATGTGGTCGCATTAGCCCGCCGGTTTTACAACAGTATTGGCAATAACGTGGACGAAATCCTGAAAAACAGCGATCTGTACGAGCGGGAGAATAAATATCCCCATGCCTACTGTATTGACATTGATCACGAGGGTGATGTGCGGGTCATGATGAATGTCAAACCAACCGAAGCCTGGATGTCAACGGCATTGCACGAATTGGGACATGCTGTTTACGACCTGAAGCAGGATTACAGCGCGCCCTATTTTCTACGGGGACCGGCGCATTCATTTACGACTGAGGCGGTGGCGATCTTTTTTGAGCGACTGTCGAAAAATCCCGACTGGATGCAACGAGCGCTGAATCTTACGGATCAGCAAAAAAAGGCTGTCACCGAACTGACCGCCGATGCGCTCCGAATGGAAAAACTGATTTTTGCGCGCTGGTCACTGACGATGCTGAATTTCGAAAAGGAGTTATACGCCAATCCCAAACAGGATTTGAATAAACTCTGGTGGGATATGGTCGAAAAATACCAGCTGCTCAGGCGTCCGGAAAACCGCGATATGCCCGATTATGCTGCCAAGATTCATGTCTGTCTTTATCCGGTTTATTATCATAACTATCAGCTGGGTGGGCTGCTGGAAGCGCAATTCCGACAGGCGCTTGCCCGCAGTCAGGACCTTAAGGATGTCAATGATATTCGCTATACGGATAATCCGGAAATTGGTAGATTTTTTATCGAAAAGGTGTTTAAACCGGGCAACCGCTTCCGCTGGGATGAGATGATCATCAGAGCCACCGGAGAGAAACTGACCTCAAAATATTTCATCGAGCAGCTCTGATGGGGCGGTCAATATTCAACCAACAGACCCGAATTGATCTTTTCAAGGGTAGCTTTTATATATAAAGTGCTTGACAGTTAGAAATTTATACACAATATTCAAAGTACTTTTTAAATGGGGAGGGGATGACCGGGTATTTTATCCCTACAACGACACTTATAGAAATCATAAAATATACCCAAGTCTTTTCTTCCTATGCGAGAGGTAAGCCTTATAATTATTTCTTTGAACCCACTTAACAAATGATATTGCTCCATCGATATCATAAATTTTTAAAGGTAATACAACTTCAAGCAAGACTCTAAGCTGCGATAGCGTAATTGATAGCGCTTTTTTTTCCCAATCTGATTTTCAGATGCCAAAGAAAAAAGTGGGATAGCATACAGGTTAAAATATGATGATTCCACCCCGTATATTTTCTGACCTCATACTGATCCATCCCCAATTCACTTTTCGTCTCTTCAAAACATTGCTCTATGGCCCATCTAAGACCGCTTAGCCAGACAAAGGTCTTTAATTTTGTACTTTCAGGTGCGTTGCTTTCGTAATAATAATATGTAGGATTGTCTCCCAAAGTTCGTTTGATGATAAGCCAAACAGTTTTCTGAGGTAGTCCAGCCTTCGATAGAACAACACGTTTTCTCGTAAATTCATACTCTATCGGTCCCTTAGTACCTTCGGACACTTTACGTCGGTACCAAAAATAATCATTTATATTTTTAGCAAGAGTTTCGAAAGATATGGGTTTCTTCTCTGTTTTTTCTACAACCTCTTTGGCGCGAAGTTCTCCTTTATACTTGTATTCCTTTTTTCTTGTAATCGGACTTTTTAACCAACATAATGTGTCAGATGGCATGCCTACAAAATAAATTAAACCTTCACATTTTTCTATAGCATCAGTAAATCCAGAACTATTTCCATATAGGGAATCTGCCAAAACGTATTTAAATGGAATAACTTTCTGCTTTTGAAAATTCTGAAACATCTCAACTGCCAATTGCGGTTTGGTCTTGTACTCAACATCTTCAGGAATTTTACATTTAATCTTTCTTTCCTCGTAATCTTCATCAAACCATTTCTCAGGAATAAATAACCGTTTATCTAATAAAGCATAACCCGAAGGGGACGCATAAGCAGCAAAGACTCCAACTTGACAATTATCAACCTTGCCCAAATTACCACAATACTGTTTTGCTACTCCGGCTGAATCGTTTCCTTTTTTAACAAATCCAGACTCATCAAAAATCAATATTCCGTTGGAATCGCCCATATCTTCGTTTATCATATTATGGTATTTGTGCAATATCTTATTCTCATCCCACACTACGTCACTTACCAGTCTTTGCATCGATCGCACCTCTCCTCCTTGAATGTTCAGTGCAATCGGTTCAATGGATTTTCTTTCCAATTTACTAAGTTGACCTACAGTATATCGAAAAAAATTCTTCCTCGGCTCACTTCTTGAAAAGCAATCTTTAAACTCCTCATGAAATCCTTTCAGTTCATCAATAAATTCCTCAACCTCTTTCTTTTCTACACTGAACTTAGGTATCGAAAAGGTTTCACCATTGGTTCGACATTCTGGCAACATACTTTACCCCCTTTTTTTGTTGCCAGAAATATAGCAAATTATTTTTT
>DSAS01000182.1 GCA_011046365.1 Fidelibacterota bacterium | reverse complement strand
CTGTCGCCGGCTTTGATCAGTGAGGCGAAGCGGAAAATACTGAATTTGTATCACGACGACGGTTATCTGTTGGCGGAGGTTACCGAAGAGATCACCCCCGGTTCCGCCGACAACATGAAAAACTTGACCCTGCATATCAAAGAGGGCAAAAAGGTTCGGATCAAGGATATCGAGTTTAAAAATAATGAGCAGTTCAGCGCCAGCCGCTTACGACGGATAATGAAAGAGACTAAAAAGAGAAACCTCTGGCTACTGAAAATCGGCGAATTCGACAGGAAGAAATTTCAGGAAGACAAGCAACTGCTTGTTGACTTTTATAATAAAGAGGGCTACCGGGATTTTGAAATTATCAGCGACAGTATTCATTATTCCGATGATAATAAATCCATCTATCTCACGCTTGAGCTATACGAGGGTCCCCGCTACAAATACCGAAATATCATCTTTACCGGAAACAATCTTTTCACTACTGAGCAGCTGCACCGGGTGCTGGGCATTAACAGCGGCGATTATTACAACAGGCAGGAACAGGAGATGGCGATTTATGACCGCATTAACGGGCTCTATATGGATCGCGGTTATCTCTATTTTAATATCGTTCCCCAGGAGATACCGGTTGGAGAGGATGAGCTTGATCTGCTCCTGAATATCACCGAGAACCATCAGGTCTCGGTAGGACGGATTAATATCGTTGGCAATGACCGTACCCACGAAAATGTGATTCGCCGGGAGTTGAAAATATTCCCCGGTGATATCTTCAGTCGGGAGGCGCTGATTCGCAGCCAGCGGGAAATTTTCATCATGAATTACTTTTCCGACGTAGTGCCCGATATCGTTCCCTACAGTGAAGATGAGGTAGACGTCGAGATCACCGTCAAGGAGAAATCTTCAGACCGCGCCAATCTCTCTTTCAGTATCAGCCAGACTTACGGCTTGATCGGCGGCGGCGGACTGGAATTCAACAATTTTCGGGGACGCGGGCAACAGCTGCGGGTCAGTTACCAACAGGGAACCAACTACAGCATCTACGGTACCCGCACAAACGCTTATAAATCGGCTTCGATCAGTTTTACCGATCCCTGGATTTTCGATTCACCAAACCTTGTCGGCTTCAGTATATTTTACACCGAACGAGGCTACAGCAGCAGCTATTACTACTACCCCTACGATCTGACTCAGCGGGGTGCTTCGCTGCGCTGGGGACGTCGTTTCCGCTGGCCGGATAATTATTTCAGAGGCACCTGGATCTTTTCCGGCTCAAAAAAGGAATATCATAACCTGAACGAAACCTATTTGGAACAGGTCTTACTCGGACGGGATAAAACCACCAACATTAGTCTGACCCAGATCATATCGCGGGACAGCCGGGACGCACCGGAATTCCCTACCAGAGGATCGGTACTGAGCTGGTCAACAACATTAGCCGGATGGTTTCTGGGTGGCACGGAACACTTCGTAAAAAATATTTTCAATCTTGACTTCTATACCCCGACTTTCTGGAAATTGGTGCTCTACAACAGTGTAGAGGTAGGTTTGATTCAGAAAATCAGGGACGATTCGATTATTCCACCGGATGAACGCTTTATCATGGGCGGCGCCGGGATGGTATATGGTACTCCCTTGCGCGGATACGACGATAATGCCATCAGTCCCGTACCCCTTTCCGCTACCGGCAGCACCTATTCGTACTGGGGCGGTGAAACCATGTTTAAATATACACTCGAATACCGGGTGCCGATTTCCGAAAATCCGACCATCTACGGTCTTCTGTTTGCCGAAGCCGGAAACACCTGGATGAATTTAAAAACCACCGATCCCTTTAATTTAAGACGCTCGGCTGGATTCGGCGTCCGTTTTTATATGCCGGCATTGGGTATGATCGGCGTGGATTTGGGCTACGGTTTTGACGATATTGATCCCGAGGGATATTCGGGTCACGGAATACCCGAAGGGTGGAAAACACATTTTATTTTTGGAATGCCTTTTTAACTTGTGGAGGAAACAGTGAAAAAAATGACAATGCTAATGATCGGTCTCTTGGTTGCAATGGGCTCGACGGATTTACTGGCTCAGGCGATGAAAATCGGGTACGTGAACTCCGATCGCATCCTGGCTGAATTTGATGAAGCCAAAGAGGCGCAGCGAAAGCTGGATGTGGAAGCTAAGAAACTGGAAGACGAATACCGCGGTCTGCTGAACAAGCTGGATAGCCTCAGCCGCGACTTCGAACGGCAGAAAATGATCATGAGCGAATCGCGGCGTCTGACCAAGGAAAATGAAATCACCCAGCTGCAACAGTCCATTCAGCGCTACCAGATCGAAAAGATGGGACCGGAAGGAGAAATTTACAAGAAACAGGCAGAGCTGGTCGGTCCGGTCCTCGAAAAGATAAAAGCCGTCATCGAAAAGGTCGGTAAAGAGAATAAATACGATTACATTTTCGATACCGTTGCCGGAAATATCCTCTATGCGGAACCGGTGCATGATCTGACGGACAAAGTACTATATGAGCTGAAACGCAGCAACTAAATGACATACACGCTCGCTCAAATTGCTCAGCTTGTCAACGGCAAAGTTGAGGGAAATTCCAATACGGTCATCACCGATCTGGCTGAAATTCAACACGCCGGCAAAGGTGAACTGACATTTTTGTCCAATCCGAAATACGCTAAATTTGTATCCGAAACCCGGGCAGCCGCAATCCTGGTTGCCAGCGATTTTGATGGTCGCTTCCCCAATCTGATCCGGGTCGCCGATCCCTATCTGGCTTTTTCCCAACTCGTCCCAAAATTCCGAACGCCGCTCCCTCTTCCAAAACCGGGTACCCATGCCTCCGCTAAAATCGCCGGATCGGCGCTCATCGGCAAGAATTGCTACATCGGTCCAAATGTGATTATCGCGGCAAACTGTAAAATCGGTAATCATGTCACCCTCCTGGGAAATAGTTATATCGGTCAGTATTCGGAAATCGGCGACAGCAGTCTGATCTTTGCCAATGTCAGCATCTATCATCGTTGTAAAATCGGGAAAAATGTCCGGATTCACTCCGGGACTGTCATCGGCAGTGACGGTTTTGGATTTGTCCGTACCCCAACGGGTATCGCAAAAATTCCCCAGGAAGGCGGTGTCGAGATCGGCGATGATGTTGAAATTGGATCGAATAGTTCTGTAGACCGCGGCACACTGGGTAACACCGTCATTGGCAAAGGTACCAAGCTGGATAACTTAATTCAAATCGCTCACAATGTTAAAATCGGCGAATACTGTTTCATGGCGGCGATGAGCGGAATTGCCGGCAGCACTCAGGTGGGAAATTATGTCACCATTGCCGCGCAGGTAGGCATAGCCGGTCATCTGCACATTGGCGACGGTGCCGTCATAGCCGCTCAGTCCGGCATCTCCAAGGACGTACCGCCGAATACCATTATGTTCGGCTATCCCGCCCAGGAGCAGAGTAAAGCCCGGCGGGAAATCGCCCATGTACGCTCGCTGCCCGATATGAAAGCCCGGCTAAAACAACTGGAAAACGAGTTAGATTTACTGAAGAAAAGGAACCATGATGGCCAGAAACCAACGCACCATTAAAAATGAAGTCTCGGTGTCCGGCGTCGGACTGCATACCGGCGTTAAAAGTACCATAACCTTTAAACCGGCGCCGGAAAATTCCGGCATTCGCTTTGTTCGCAGCGATGTGGAACACAGCCCTGAAATCCTGGCGGATATCAGTCATGTTGTTGATATCGCCCGGGGCACAACCATCGCCCAGAATGGTGTTCAGATTCACACCGTGGAACATGTCCTGGCGGCTGTCGCCGGATTGGAAATTGACAATATCTTTATCGAGGTCAACAATATCGAGCCACCGGTCTGCGACGGCAGCTCAATTGAATTCGTCAAGGCACTGAAAAAGGCGGAAATTGTCGAGCAGTCCGCGCCTCAGGATGTGCTGGTCATCGAGAAAATTATCCAGTATACCGACCCGAAAAACGGCGTGGATGTGCATGTTTTACCCGCAGACAGTTTCCGGGTCACCTTCATGATTGATTATCCGATTCCCTCGATTGGTACGCAATATTCGGCGCTCTATTCTCTGGCTGAGGAATTCGAAACCGACTACGCTTCAGCCCGGACCTTCTGCACCCTGAGTGAGGTGGAGCATCTGAAAAATATGGGGCTGATCAAGGGCGGCAGCGTCAACAACGCCGTGGTCTTTATTGACCGTAAAATCGAAAAAGATGAAATTAACCGCCTGAAAAAAATGTTCAAAATTGACAACGATATAGTCCTCGGTCAACGCGGCACCCTGAACGGTGTCGAGTTGCGCTATTACAACGAAGCTGTGCGGCATAAAATCCTCGATCTGATCGGCGATTTCGCCTTGCTTGGCGTACCGATTCAGGGACATGTAATTGCCGCCCGGAGCGGGCATAGTCACAACGTCAACCTGGTCAAAAAAATCCGCAAGGAATACGAAAAGCTGCTGATCCGGGATAAATTTCAGAAAACCAAAATCTCCGGAGCCCTTTTCGATATTCAGGGCATCGAACAGATTCTGCCCCATCGCTACCCCTTCCTGATGGTTGATCGGGTATTGGACATGGTCCCCGGTGAAAGCGTCACCGCCATTAAAAATGTCACCATCAACGAACCCTATTTCACCGGACATTTCCCGAACCGGAAAGTGATGCCCGGTGTTATGATCCTGGAATCTCTGGCACAGGCTGGCGGATTACTGCTGCTGAATACCATTAAAAATCCGCAGGATAAACTCGCACTTTTCACCGGTCTGGATAATGTCCGCTGGCGCAGACAGATCATTCCCGGGGATCAAATTCGATTACAGGTAAAGTTGATTCAATTCAGACTCTCCGTATGTAAAATGAAAGCCACCGCTTTCGTCAATGACGAAATTGCCGTGGACGCTGAAATGATGGCTTCAGTCGTGGATGCGTAATATGACCGGCTCGATTCATCCAACCGCCTTAATCGAAGATAATGTCACCATCGGTGAGAATGTCAGCATCGGTCCCTACTCCTGGATTCGGGAAAATGTCAGCATCGGAAACGGCAGCACGGTTGGCTCGCACGTCGTTCTGAGCCCCGGATCCCGAATCGGCAACGACTGTCAGATATTACATCACGCCGTCCTGGGTGAAATCCCGCAGGACCTGAAATTCGGCGGCGAAGAGACCACCATCGAAATCGGCGACCGTACTGTGATTCGCGAATTTGTAACGATCAACCGCGGCACTCAGGCGCACTGGAAGACCGTCGTTGGTACCGACTGTCTGATTATGGCTTACGTCCATCTTGCTCATGATTGTATCGTCGGCAATAATGTCGTCATCGCCAATGCCTGCAACATTGCCGGGCATGTGGAAATCCAGGACTGGGTGATCCTGGGCGGAATGGTGGGAATTCACCAGTTTACCAAAATCGGTCAACACAGCCTGATAGGTGGACACTACCGGGTCACCAAGGATGTGCCGCCTTTTATCATCGCCGCCGGCGAACCACTGCGCTTCGAGGGACTCAATATCATCGGTCTGCGGCGCCGGGGTTTTAAAAGTGAGACCGTTAAATGCCTGAAAAAAGCCTATCAATTTATCTATTCCTCACAATATAATGTCTCCGATGCCGTAAAAAAAATCCGGGAGGAACTTGAAAATACTCCGGAACTAACCGACCTCCTGGAATTCATTAATAACAGTGAGCGAGGCATTATCCGTTAAATTCTGAAAACCGTTGCGAATCAACTACACCCGAAAGATTATTATTACTCTATTTCTGTGGAAAAGTATCTTCCCGACAAGCCTCAATCTAACCGGCATCGCCAGGAACGATGCGCAAAATTATCTGCAACCGGCACTGGAAATCATCACCGCCCAACAGACACCGCTGATGCCGCTCGCATCATTTACAAACAGCCCGCTACTGGGCGTCGGTGCTTCGCTGCTTTCCGGAGCAGCGCCGGGCTTCGCTTCAGCGGAATTTGGCTACCCCAACTTCTGGTTCGTCCTGTCGGTCTCTTCAAATCTGATCATCGGCGCCCATTTTACCGGCGTTCACTGGCTGGATGATAATATTCACACTGTCGGTCCCTTTGTCACCACCGGTTGGGGAACCCCGGAAAAATCAATCAATGCCGGCTTTCACTTTCACAATCTCAAAGGTCCCGACGATTTTCATCTGACCGACGTGGCGCTGGATGTTTCAAGAGTATTTCGCAATACAAAATGGAGTTGGGGATACGGCGTTACCGCCCATTTCCTGAAAACCGCCTTTCATGTAACAGACAATCAGGATATGGATCAAAACTATAAAATGACTACCGATATCAATATAATTTTTACCAGGCTGTGCGTCTACCGGATACTCTGGAAAAATGTTGGTGTCGGCAGCGAAATCTTCCTGAAACCAGATAATATCGTTACAACCATGAACATTTCCATCAATTTATAACAGTCTATGCAGCGAATTTCAATTTTCGGATCAACCGGCAGTATCGGCATCAACGCCCTGAAAGTCATCGGCGCCAATCCCGATCGCTTCCGGGTGCAATACCTGAGCGCCGGCAGCAACGCCGATTTGCTGACCGAGCAGGCGCTGGCGCTGAGACCCGTTGCGGTCGCCATCGCCGATAGTACTAAAGCCGCCCGCCTTGAACAGGCACTGCAGCCGCAGGGCATTGCGGTCCTGTCCGGCAAAACGGGAATTCTCGAACTCGCCTCCCGTACGGATGTTGATCTGGTTCTGAACGCCATTGTAGGGACTGCCGGACTGGAACCCAGCATTCAGGCGCTGAACGCCGAGAAAGATTTGGCGCTGTCCAATAAGGAATCACTGGTCATGGCTGGCGAGCTCATCAATCGGCTTCTGGCTGAAAAAAAACTGCGCCTCTTCCCCATTGACAGCGAACATAGCGCCATCTGGCAGTGTCTGGTCGGAGAGAATGAAAAAAATATCCGGAAACTGATTCTCACCGGTTCCGGCGGTCCGTTTCGAACTTTACCAAAAGAAAAATTTTCGGAAATTACACCGCGGCAGGCACTCCGGCATCCCACCTGGAGTATGGGGCGGAAAATCACCATTGATTCCGCCACCATGATGAACAAGGGACTCGAAATCATCGAAGCCCACTGGCTTTTTCATATCCCTCCTAAAAAAATCGAGGTCGTTATTCACCCCCAGTCAATTATTCACTCCATGGTGGAATTCATAGACGGTTCCATCAAGGCGCAGCTGGGGCTACCCGACATGAAACTGCCCATTCAGTACGCCCTCAGTTATCCTGACCGGTTTCCGGTTTCCTGGGAAAATACAGACCTTGCTGAAATCGGAACATTAACCTTTGAGGCGCCGGATATTGAAAAATTTCCCTCTTTACGGCTGGCAGCTGCGGCGCTGAAACGAGGCGGAACAGCACCGGCAATTCTGAACGTCGTCAATGAGCTCGCCGTCTATGCTTTTCTTGAAAATAAAATATCCTTTCCGGATATTCCGACTTTAGTGGAAAACGCTCTGTCGAGCATTGGGATTACAGATAAACCCTCACTCCAAGATATTCTGACTACGGAACAAAGCAGCTGCGAATTTGTAGAACGGTATATTTCCGGCTTGAAACAGACGAAAGGAACCAGACAGAAATGATTACAATATTAGCCGTGTTACTGGTGATCGGCGGCGTTATCTTCATCCATGAACTGGGGCATTTTGTTTTTGCCAAAACCACCGGGATGCGGGTGGAGCGGTTTTCCATCGGCTTTCCGCCGCGCCTGATCGGTAAAAAAATCGGCGATACAGATTACTGTATCTCCGCCATTCCTCTGGGGGGCTATGTCAAGGTATCCGGCGTCATTGACGAAAGCATGGATACTGAGGGGGTCAATTCCAACGAACCCTGGACCTACGAATCCAAAAAAACCTACCAGAAGATTCTCTACATCACCGGCGGGGTGGTCTTTAATCTGCTCTTCACCACCCTGATCTTTATGGCGTTGACCCTGCATTCCGGCATTTATGAACCCAATCCGGAGCCGGTTGTCAGCAAGGTCATCCCCGAAATGCCCGCCGCTCAAGCCGGTATCCAATCCGGCGATCAGATTCTGGCTGTCAACGGTGTCGAAATCTCCCGCTGGGAAGAGATGACAGAACTGATTCACGCCGCACCGGACCGGGAAATTACCGTCCGCTGGCTGCATAAGGGTCAACCACATGAAGCGGAACTGACGACCGTCTCCAATATGGTTTTGAAAAACTCCAAACTCGTCAAAGTCGGTCTGATTGGTATCGGTCCGCAATATGAACACCGTAAAGCCGGTTTCTTCGAGGCGCTGGGCAGCGGTTTTGAAAACACCTGGTACTGGCTAAAGGTTACGGTCATCTCTCTGAAAATGCTGGTGACCGGCGAGGAATCGCTGAAAAACATCGGCGGTCCCATTTTCATTGCGCAACTGGCAGGCGAATCCGCCAAATCGGGGCTCGCTTCACTGCTCGGACTGATGGCGATTATCAGCATCAATCTGGCGCTGATCAACATTTTGCCCATCCCCGCCTTCGACGGCGGTCACCTGATTGTCGTGGTAACTGAGGCGATTATTCGCAGACCGCTCTCCATTAAGGCTAAACTGCGGATTCAGCAGGTAGGTCTGGTGATTATCCTGATGTTGATGGCAATTGTTTTTATCAACGATATCTCCCGGCTGTTCCGGGGTGGCATGTAGCCGGTTTATTAATTTTTCTCAAATTTTCGTTTATAGGCGCAGACGTGCTCGCCGATCCATTCTTCGGTTAATTTTTCTATAATCGGCACGCACTCCAATTCCCGCCTGCTCACGGTCTTATGCCACCCAAAACGATTTTCATAAATCGCACAATAACAGAGTCCCTTCTCATCCCGCCGGAGATGTTCACAGGGATTACCGTCAAAAGAGCCGCAACAGCCACCGCAGCGAATACAGAGCTCTTCAAATTCTAAATCCGTCATCACAGCTCCAGAGTAAAACCGCCGACAGGCATCAGTTTATACTGATAAATCACCTCTTTCTTACCGTCTTTGGTATAGCTGTAATCCCAGATATTGTCGCGGTTGTAGACATTTTGAACATCCAGAAAGACAACCAGATTGACCTTATTGAAAATGAAACGGCGCGCCAGCAGCAGGTCGAGACGGTGGTAGTCGGGAAAGCGCTCGGTATTGTAGGGCTGACCGGCGGAAATGTACCACCGCTGGGTATAGGGATCGTACTTCTGCAACGTATAGGGTTTACCGCCGAGATAGCGCCAGCGCAGGCTGATTTCGATTTCGTCCGCCAGGGGCAGCAGCCAGGCGGTCCATTTGTACCAGCTCTGCTCTTTGATTTGACGATACCAGGACCTGTCCCGCAAATCCTCTTTATAACCGAGGACAAAGGTAAAGACATTTCGAAAATCAAAGGAGCTGACATATTCCTTCCCGGGATAGCGCGGGTCTTCCCGTTTGCTGACATAATAGGAGTAGCTCAGAATCCAGTGGAACCGGTCATAGAGTTTTTTCTGGAAAAACAGCTCAATGCCTTCGACATGCCCTTTGCCGGCATTGATATATTCATTGTCAGAGCGGTCCAGCGAATCGGCGGTGGTCATGGAAACCGGAATCGGAATATCATTGTATTGGCGGCTGTAAAACTCGATAGTCGCCCGGATATCCCGCGCGAATAGGTGCTCGAATCCTAACACCACCTGATCAGTGTACTTGTTTTTCAAATTTGAGTTGAGAGGATTCAGTGCCAGATAATAGTTCACCGGCGACTGATAGTGGCGTCCAACGCCGAAATTCAGCCGCGTCACCGGGGTAAAATGATAGGACAACCCCAGGCGCGGCGTGAGGCTGGCAAAACCGGTATAGTCAAAATAGTCGTAGCGCAATCCGCCGATGAGGGTAATCCGGGCAAAGGGATTCCATTTATACTGAAAGTGAGCCGCCAGTTTCCGGGATTCGACCCTGTGATCAATCTCCCAGACGTCATAGTACTCCAGCTCCGCAACAGCGATGGAAGAGTCCACTATGCCGGAATAAGGCCAAACCGTCAGCTCCTGCGGCACCGGACTGCCATCCAGAAAATAGTGATACCCGAAAAGTGTATCGGCATCACTCCAGTTATGATAGCTGTAATCTAAATTTTTTAGACTGAAACCTGTGGTAATCTCGCTGCGGGGCGAAATCCGGTAAACCAGATCACCCTTCAACGCCAGATTGGATTCGGTGTCGTCTTTAAGAGCGAGCAATCCTTTTTCACCGGTGGAGACCTTATTCCACCAGAAATTCTCCACCTTATACAGCGTCAGTAACGAATAAAGATTCTGCGACCAGAGCCCTTTCCAGGATATCCCGCTGGCATATTCGTACCCCTTGATATCAACAAGATATATATTTGAAATATCCGTATATGCATCCTCCTCGATGTATATTTTGTCATTTCCATAAACCCCGTTCCAGATTAACCTATGCTTCTGATTCAGATCGTAAACCACTTTGCCCTGCAAACTATAATATTTCGGAATCGACGTCATACCGGTGCTGGCGATGATCAGATCAAGATAGCTTTTATGATAACTAAACAGATAAGAGCCTTGCCCATTCTGAATAGGTCCCTCAACCATGGCGCCGATGCCATGCATCGCCATGTCTATTCCCAACTCCCTCTTCTCCCGATTCCCCTCGCGCAGCTGAATATCCATCGCCGAACTGGCTTTATCGCCATAGCGGGCAGGGAATGACCCCGCATAAAAGTCTACTTCGCTGATAAATAACGGGTTGATCATGCTGATCGGACCGCCGCCGGAGCCCTGATCACCGAAGTGATTGGGATTGGGAATTTCGATATGATCCATGACAAACAGATTCTCACCCGGCGCACCGCCCCGTACGATCACCTCATTGTACTGGTCCGTTCCCGAAACCACCGACGGCAGGGTCTGCATCATGCGCTGCACATCCATGGAGCTTCCGGGATCGCTGATAATTTCTGTGAAATCCACCGACCGGTCGCTGATCACCGCATCCTTTGCCTTCTTGAAAAAATCCGGCGTCACGACAATATCCTGCATCTCCAACACCGTCTGCTGCAATCGGATGGTCAGCTCCAGATAACGGTCGGGACTGACCGGTAAATTCAGCTTCGTCTGCGGCTCGTAACCCATCATCTCAAAACGGACATGGTAACTGCCCGGCGCTAGCTTTTCCAGAGTAAAACGACCTTCTACATCGGTAGCGGTGCCGATTCCCGAATCCAGAATATAGACATTGACCCCCGGCAGCGCCTGCTCCGTATGACTGTCAATAACGACACCCCGGATGCCGCCCGGCTGCGGCGCCGGGTTTTCTACTCCAACAATCGTAGTAATCAACACAGTGATAATAACGAAATATTGTTTCATTGTTCCCCAATACTTATTTAAAATTGCAAAATATTCAGGCTAATGTAGTTTTTGTGTGATAATTTGAAAAAATTAGGCTCCGGTGATATCCGGCGGCTCTTTTGATTCCGGTTTTTGATTATTTCTGCCGGCACTGATTAGAATATAAAGTCCAATCACAATCAAAATAACCGGCCAGAAGCGAAAGATATCCCAGAACTGCACGTAAAATATTAAAGCGATAAACACCAATATCACCGCCGGAATCCAGAGACCGTTGCCTTTCGGCGCAAACAGATACATCAGGATAAACCCGACGCCCGGCGCCAGAATAAAGGTGGGCCAGAGGTACTCCAGCGCATCCCAGCGACCGGCATTGGTATAAAGAAACAGCAATCCGACGATCGTCAATATCGTTCCCGGCATCAGTAGCCCGTAATTATTGCGGTTCGCCAGAAAGCCAAATAAAAAGAGCCCGCCGCCGATGATCAGGATAAAGGGCCACAGATTGTCCCAGCAAATGTAGCCGAACTGCGCCGCCAGTAAAAAGATGCCGATCAGAATCAGCAACACTCCCCATACGAGATTTGATTTATTGCCCTGCTGTGCAACCATAGATCACCTCCGATTTGGTTCAAATACGCTGCTTAGATTAGGAATGTCAGTATTTGTTGTCAAGCATATTCTGATACCCGAATTATATTTGTAACCTGACGGCGCTTCGTAAATCTATTTGTATAAGGTCACGTTAAAATGTAATTTATCAACCGGATGGAAAATCAATCATATTAAATCGGAAAGGTATTTCATGAAAGAAAAGGTCAAAAAGGTTCTCGAGGCAGTGCGCCCCTTCCTGCAAGCCGATGGCGGCGACGTGGAGCTGGTGGATGTTACCGACGACGGTATCGTTAAAGTCCGCCTCACCGGCGCCTGTGGCGGTTGCCCCATGAGCACTTACACGCTGAAGATGGGCATTGAAAATAAATTGAAGAAAGAACTCCCGGAAGTCAAAGCCGTCGAACAGGTGGCGTAAGAGCGCTAATTGCCATTCATCGTATTTCCGATATTTCAGCCAATCCCAACAATATGAGGAAATTCCAAGCAAAAATCAAGTCAAGGAGGTAATTCATGGATAAGTATGTCTGCTCCGTATGTGGCTACGTTTACGATCCTGAAGAAGGTGATCCCGATAACG
>DSAS01000090.1 GCA_011046365.1 Fidelibacterota bacterium | reverse complement strand
ATGCCCTCCTCCGCCACCCGGTCCATCTCGGCGGTCCGGATCTGAATCTCCACCATCCGACCGGCTTCACCATAGACGGTTGTATGGATTGATTGATAATAGTTCGCCTTGTGATTGGCGATATAGTCTTTGAAGCGGTCCATCACCGGCGTGAAGAGATCATGCACTACCCCCAGAACCGAATAGCATTCATCTTTATTCGAGACGATCACCCGAATTGCCAGCAGATCGTAGATTTCCTCAAACGGCTTGTTGCGGGTTTTCATTTTTTTATAGATCGAATAAAAATGCTTGGGACGTCCGAAAATGCGCGCCTCGATACCCAGCTCTTGCAGAGCTTCCTGGAGCGGCTCCACAAAGGTACTGATATATTTTTCACGCTCGCTCTGTTTCTCTTTGACCTTTTTTGCCAGAAATTTATAAGCCTCGGGGTCCAGGGCTTTCAGCACCAGGTCCTCCAGAGTGGATTTCACTTTATACATTCCCAGGCGGTGCGCCAGGGGGGCATAGACATCCCGGGTTTCAATGGCAATCCGGCGGCGTTTGACCGGCGGCAGCGACTCCAGGGTCTGCATGTTATGGGTTCGGTCCGCCAGTTTAATAATCAGCACCCGAATGTCTTCGGCGACGCTGAGCAGCATCTTGCGGAAATTATCGGCTTGTTGCTCCTGCCGGTTGCGGAAGCTGATTCCGCTGATTTTGGTGACCCCCTCCACCAACTCGGCGATTTCCGAACCGAACCGGGTCCGCAGGTCTTCGAAGCGTACCCCGGTATCCTCGATGACATCATGCAGCAGTCCGCAGGCGATGATAATCGGGTCCATATTCATCCCAGCCAGAATTTTTGCCGTCTGATAGGGATGCTCAAAATAGGGTTCGCCGGATTTACGCAACTGCCCGCGATGGGCATCCCGGGCAAAGCAGTAGACCTCCCACAGAAAATCTTCATCGTCTTTGCTAAAAGAGGGTTCCCGCCCCGTTGAGTTCACTAGGGCATAAAACTTTTGGGGTCGCCGATCTTTCCGAACCAGCACTTTATCGAGCAGCGGTTTCGCCATTAAAAAGGTACCCCTGTCATATCTTCCCGGCGCGGTGCCAGATTCTCAAAACGGGCATATTTGTCAATAAATACCAGATGGACCGTATCGGTGGGACCGTTCCGCTGTTTGGCAACGATAATCTCAGCCTTGCGTTCATCCTCCAGTGTCATCTCCTCTTCGGTGCGGCGTTTATAGACCACCGGACGATAGATAAACATCACCACATCCGCATCCTGTTCGATTGCCCCCGACTCCCGCAAATCCGAGAGTTGCGGACGGTGATCTCCGGCGCGGTTCTCCACCGCACGGGAGAGCTGCGACAGTGCCAGCACAGGAATACTCAGCTCCTTAGCCAACGCCTTCAGGCTGCGGGAAATTTCGGTGATCTCCTGCTGCCGGCTCTCCGCCTTGTGCCCCTTGATCAGCTGCAGATAATCCACCACCACCATCTGAATATTGTGTTCGGCTTTCAGCCGCCGCGCCTTCGCCCGGATTTCCATCATGGACAACGCCGGCGAATCGTCAATGTAAATCGGCGCTTTCGCCAGCCGCCCGGTCTGCTCACTGAGGCGCCGCCACTGATCCTGGGGCAGTTTGCCCGTCCGCACCAGATGGCTGTCCACCTTGGCTTCGGCGCAGAGCAGCCGCATCGCTAGCTGATAGTCTGCCATTTCCAGACTGAAGATTCCCACTGGCACGTTGTAATCCACCGCCGAATTGCGGGCAATGGAGAGGGCTAAAGCCGTTTTGCCCATACTCGGTCGTCCGGCTAAAATCACCAGGTCGCTATTCTGGAAGCCCGAGGTCAGATCGTCGAGTTCGATAATGCCGGTCGGCACGCCGGTGGTGTGAAACTTTTTCTGATGGATGCTGTCAATATGCTCAAAGGTCTGGGTCAGGACACTGCTGAAGCTTTTAAAGCCGGCTTTCAGACGGCTTTCGGAAAGGGCAAAAATCCGCTGTTCGGCGGCATCCAGGATATCGAAAGCCGCCTCTTTAGCCTCATAGGCTTCACTCTGAATTTCCGTCGCCGAAATAATCAGCTTGCGCAAAATCGCCTTTTCCAGTACGATCTTGGCATAATATTCCACATTGGCTGAAGAGGGGGTGGCTTCCACCAAACCGGTAATATAGTAGGCGCCGCCGGCTTTATCCAGCTGTTTCGCGCGTTTCAGGCGGTCAATCACGCTCACCTGATCAATCGGCTCGCCTTCCTCAAATAATGCCATCATCGCCCGGAAAATGAGCTGGTGGGCGTCCTTGTAAAAGGCTGTGTGATCGAGATGCTGCAATGCTTTACTAACCGCCTCCTTATCCAGCATCATCGCCCCTAAAACCGATATTTCCGCTTCATCGGCATGGGGCGGTACACGTAAATATGTCGCCTCCTGCTCCGGCACTATTGACTCCCGCTTTTTGCTTTGTATAATTTTTGAATATTTTGAAAATCTTCCCAGGCATACTTTTTAAGCCCCATGTTACGCAGCAGCGCTGCCGGATGATAGGTTACTACCAGGTCTACACCGTGGTAGTTATAGACATTCCCCCGCAGATCCCGCAGATTCGTTTCGACCCGTAACAGTGTTTGCGCCGCAGTCAGTCCCAGGCAGACAATCAGCGCCGGCTGGATCAGTTCAATCTGACGCAGCAGATAGGGCTCACAATTTTCAATCTCAGCGCTGCTGGGCGTGCGGTTGTTCGGCGGACGGCACTTCAATATATTGGCGATGTACACTTCTTGACGCCCCAGCTGAATCGCCGCCAGAATCCGGTCCAAAAGTTGCCCGGCGCGTCCTACGAAGGGTTCGCCCTGCAGATCCTCCTGCTGTCCTGGAGCTTCACCGATCAAAAGGAGACCGGCATTCCGGTTACCGGCTCCGAACACTACCTGGGTACGCGTCCGGGCTAAAGCGCACTTTTGACAATCCCGCACGCGGGTTTCCAGCTCCTCCCAGTCGAGGGGTTCTGGCACGGCTCCGGTCAGCCCACCAGTTTCAGTATCCGTCTGCCGGGCGGGCGGCTCAAAATAAAATTCATCGGTAAAAAGTTCCGCCTGTTGCAGAAAAAAATCTCTGACCGGGTTATCCGAAGCGCGCATTATGCCCCTCGCCGGTGTGTCAAAATCTGTTCAATCAACTCAGCGGCAAACCGGCGCTTGGACGCCAGCGGCAGACGCCACTCCTGCCCGTCGGCAGCCATAAGCAGCCCCGCATTGGTATCCGTAGCAAAGGCACTGCCCGGCTCAGCCGGATTGTTCCAGACGATGTAATCGGCGCCCTTGGTCTGCATCTTATGCAGGGAGCGGCGCTTGCCGTCCTCCACTTCGACACTGAAAGCCACAATGCAGCAGGTGGTATTCAATTTGCGAAACTCGCTCACCAGGTCGGGCGAGCGGGTGATGGCGAGCGAATCCGGCAGTTCATCCTTTTTCAGCTTGGTCGGCGCTTGCTTCACCGGACGGATGTCCTCTACGGCTGCCGTCATAAAGAGATAGTCGGCTTTTTTTCCATGTTCAATCAACGCCTGACGCATCTCCAGAGCGCTCTCCACCACTAACAGCTGGCTGTCTGGCGGCGCGCTTTCATGACTGGGTCCGCTGATCAGTATCACCTCGGCGCCCTGTTGGCAGGCTTCCGCCGCGATGGCGTAACCCATCTTGCCGCTGGAACGGTTGCTGATGAAACGCACCGAATCCAGGTATTCCCGGGTCGGTCCCGCTGTCACAACGACGCGTTTGCCCCGCAAACGGTCGCTCCAGCTGAGGCGCTGCCGGACTGCTTCGAGAATAGTCTCCTCGCCAGCCAGCCGCCCCGGACCAGTATCGTGACAAGCCAGGTCGCCGCTCTCCGGCGGGATAAAACCGTAGCCTTTTTCCTGCAGCTGGTGGATATTCGCCTGGGTTATCGGGTTGAGATACATGTGACTGTTCATTGCCAAGGCAAACAGGGTCTTGGACCCGGCGGTCAGGATGACTGTGCTGAGCATGTCATCGGCGATCCCATGGGCGGCTTTGGCGACGATGTTGGCGGTTGCCGGACAGACCAGCACCAGATCGACATCCCGACCCAGATCAATATGCCGGGTGCCAACCCTTGCGCGGGGAAACATCTCCGTTACCACCGCCTTCCCGCTGAAGTTTTCAAAAATGAGGGGCGTCATAAATTTCTGCGCCGCCGCCGTCATAATGACGCTGACATCCAGCCCCAGGTCATTGACCAGGCGACGCAGCAGTCCGGCGGACTTATAGATCGCGATGCCACCCGTCAATCCAAGAGTTATCCGTTTATTCTTCCAGCTCGTCTGCAAGGTCTTCCAGCTCGTCTTTCTCTGTCTTACTCACAGATGCATAGCGGTATTCCAGTTTATCCGCAATCAACTCACTCAGCGCGGCAGTCGTCGGTTTTTCGACACCGTCCCAGTCCCGGTCGTCAATCTCCTCCGGCGTCACCTCGAAGGTCTCCTCTTCGCCTTCCCCCAATGTCGGCAGGGGGTCCTCCGCGATCCGTAGCGCGGCAATCTGGCGGGCGCGCTTCGAAGCCGCCACCACCAGCTCATAGATGTCGTCGGATTTCCGGGTTAACTTTGAAAAATCAAGGGTGCTTGTCATGTCTGTCTATACTCCTCTACTATTTTTAATATTTGGGAAACCGTTTGATCCAGTTCGTCATTAACGATCTGATAATCAAACTGTCCACCCAGCCTCAGCTCGGCGGGAATCCGGGCTTTGCGCCGGGCGATGGATTGCTCGTCATCGGTGCCGCGACCTTCCAGGCGGCGCAGCAGCTCCCTCTGGCTAGGCGGTAAGAGGAAGATGGCGACGGTCTGTTCAGGATAGAGTTTTTTGATCGTCAGCGCCCCTTTGACATCAATATCCAGCAACAGAATTCGGCTCTCCGCCAGCACCCTCTCCACCGCGCGGCGTAGAGTGCCGTAGTAATTGCCGAAAACCTCCTCGTACTCCGCCAACTTTCCCTGGCGAATGTATTTTTCAAATTCCGACCGGGATACAAAGTGGTAATCTACCCCATCCCGTTCCGTCGGGCGCGGCGGACGGGTGGTAGCCGAGACCGAGAAGACAAAACGCTCACCGGCAGCCAGCAGACGCCGGCAGATGGTGGTCTTTCCCGTGCCCGAGGGCGCGGCAATCGGCAGCAGTAATCCCTTAGTCCTCATAGAATATTTTGAGCCTGTTCCCGGATTTTTTCCAGTTCATTTTTCACCTCCACCGCCAAATAGGAGATTTCGGCATCTTCGGACTTGGCTCCGATGGTGCTGATTTCCCGGTTCATCTCCTGAAGCAGAAAGGTCATCCGCTTGCCCACCGGCTCCGCCAGATCGAAATAGCTGCGAAACTGGTGAATATGGCTGCCCAGGCGGGCACACTCCTCGCTGATATCAATTCGTTTCACATAGAGTGCCGCTTCCTGTAAGATGCGATTATCGTCCACCTCCAAATCGCTTACCAGGAGCTGCAGCTTCTCTTTGAATTTTGCCAAATAATTATTTTTGTTCCGAGCCGAAATTGCCGCTATTTGCGATACCAGTTTTTCGATCAGGTCCAGCCGCTGCCGGATTTCCTGTTCCAGATGCGTACCCTCGCGGGTCTGCATCTCTTGGACCTCCGCCACCACCGCATCCATCGCCTGAAAAAGCGCTGATTGCAGCCCCTCGGCAGCATTAGTCGGTACTTTTACTTCAAAAATATCTTCAAAATTCAGCAGGTGATCCAGGGTCACGTCTGCGGAAGCGCCCAGTGCGTCATTCGCTTCCTCCAAAAGCCGGTGATAGCGCTCCAGAAGGTCCCGATTCAGCTGCATATTCTTCTTATCACCGGGGGAACCGTTCAGCGTAATGGCAATTTTCACACGCCCCCGCACCAGTTGATTACCGAAGCGGCGTTTAATCTCCTCTTCCAGGGCTTCAAATACCTCGGGAATCCGCATCGAAATGTCCAGATAGCGACTGTTCTCCGAACGTACCTCGATCGTCAGTGAGCCCTGTTCCAGCTCCCGCTCCACTTTTCCAAATCCGGTCATACTTCGCAACATGCCTGCTCCTGTAAATTGCCAAATAAGTTACTCAGATTCCCTTTAACTGTCAAACTGAAATATACAGTTTTTCTTGTTATTATTTAAATACTTATAAAAATATTTAACACCCCGATTTATATTTTTTTCGGCGGGAGCACAGTTGGATAAAAGAAAAAATTACCGTAAACTTGCCGGGGAGCAGAAAGACAATTTAAAAAGAGGACCAATGATCAGAACAAAGCCCGGTTTTGATAATGAAAAATATCTGGCGGAACAGCGCCAGGCGATTCTGGAACGAATTGAGGGACAGTCCGGTAAACTCTATCTGGAATTCGGAGGCAAACTAATCTACGATTATCACGCCGCCCGGGTGCTGCCGGGTTTTGATCCGAATGTCAAGCTGCGCCTGTTGCAACAACTGAAAGACAAGGTAGGTGTAATTCTCTGTATCTACGCCGGCGATATCGAACGGAGTAAAATCCGGGCGGATTTCGGCATCAGCTACGACAATGCCACCCTGAAAACCATTGACGATCTGAAAAACGCTGGCATCAGCATCAGCGCTGTCGTCATCACCCGCTTCGATTCACAGTCCGCCGCGATCACCTTTAAAAACAGGCTGGAACGACGCGGAATTCGGGTCTTTACCCACGGTTTCACCCGGGGCTATCCCACCGATCTGGACCTGATCGTCAGCGCAGAAGGTTACGGCGCCAACAGTTATATTGAGACCGAAAATCCGATTGTCGTGGTTTCCGGTCCCGGTCCCAACAGCGGCAAACTGGCAACCTGCCTCTCCCAGCTCTATCACGAATACCGGTGCGGCGTTACGGCGAGTTATGCCAAGTTCGAAACCTTCCCCATCTGGAATCTGCCCCTAAAACACCCCGTCAATATGGCTTACGAATCCGCCACCGCAGACCTTCGGGACGTGAATATGGTTGATCACTTCCATCTGGCTGCCTATGGCAAAACCGCCATTAATTACAACCGCGATATTGAAGCCTTTCCCCTGCTGAAACGGATTCTGGAACGGATTACCGGGCAGCCCTCATTTTACCGATCGCCCACCGATATGGGTGTCAACCGCGCCGGCTTCGGCATTATTGACGATGAAATTGTCCGTGAGGCGGCTCAACAGGAGATCATTCGGCGGTATTTCCAATACACGGTGGAATATGCCCTGGGTCAGACCGACCGTGAAACCGTTGACCGGGCGGAACTGCTGATGAAGGAACTGAACCTGCAGCCCGAAGATCGCCGCGTGGTCCCACCCGCCCGGGACGCCGCCTGTGCCGCCCGAAAAAAGCATGCTAACACCGAAGGAATCTTCTGTGGCGCCGCGATTGAGTTGCATGACGGGACAATCATTACCGGTAAAAACTCGCCCCTGATGCACTCCTGCGCTAGTATGACCCTGAACGCCATCAAGCATCTGGCACAAATTCCCGATACCATGCACCTCCTGCCACCAAATATCATCCAGTCCCTGACATTCCTGAAAAAAGATATCCTGAAAGGCCAGAAACTCAGCCTCGATCTGGACGAAATACTGATTGCCCTCGGACTCTCCGCCGCCAGCAATCCCGCCGCCCAGACGGCGATGCAGCAGCTGAAAGAACTGCGTGCCTGCGAGGTTCATAACAGCCATATCCCCAGCCCCGGCGACGCCGCCGGTCTGCGCAAACTGGGTGTTCACTACACCAGCGACCCCAAATATCCGTCTCCGGAATTATACCTGGATTAAATCAAAGGAGGCTCTCATGGCTGATATTTCCGTAACCCATAACCCCACTCGGCAAACCCTGCAATCGCTGGGCGTTCATGACTGGCCGGTCTGGACCAAAGAGGTCGCGGAATTTCCGTGGTATTATAGTGAGCAAGAGACCTGCTACCTTTTGGAGGGTGAAGTCGAAGTCACCACTAAAAATGGTACAATCGTCCGCTTTGGAAAGGGTGATCTCGTCGTATTTCCCGCCGGGTTATCCTGCACATGGAAAATATCGAAAGCCGTTAAAAAGCACTACAAATTCGGATAGCTCCCGGATGAAAAAGATCACCCTCACGCAGCCGGTTTTGGCGGGCGTCATTGAAGCCAGCGGCATTCACGTCAACCAGGACGATCGCGCCTTTCAGCGGCTGAAGGAATGCGGTCACCGCTACCGCGAACGGTTTACCGATCAGCCGATCGGTGCAATTCCCGGCATTCAGAATGCCCGGCAGCTGTTTCGGGCGCTGGGCATCGAACCGACCAAACACCGCCCCGCCTCCGAAGCCCTGCTGCGCCGCTTTCTCAAAGGTAAAACCGTATATTCTATCAATAACCTGGTGGATGTTAGCAACTGGTGTGCCCTGGATTTTCTGCTGCCCAATGGAGTCTACGACCGCACAAAAATTGTCGGTGATATCGAACTGCGCCAGGGTCTACCGGGCGAATCCTATCTCGGACTGAATAATCTGGAACTACATCTGGAAGGGCGCTATGCTCTGGCGGACGCACTGGGTCCGTTCGGTTCACCCAAGACCGATTCACAGCGGACCTGCGTTGACCTGACGACAACGGAAATCATCACCATTATCTATGCTCCACAGGATTATGAGCCGGCGATTCTTCAGAGGCAATGCGATACATTCGCGCAACGGATCGTGGAATATTGCGGCGGGGTTATTGAGCAATCTGTTATAATTACATAACTAAAATTCCCACTTCAATCCGAGCGTCGGCATGAATTTCCAGGCAGCCCCGGCGGCATAAATAAAATTCCGGCTGATTTCCAATTCGCCGCCCAGACCCAGATGTTGGGTGACATTGAACCAGAGCTGCGGTTCGGACAACAGGACCAGCTGGGCATCCGTCCCACCGGCATCGCCATCAAAATTTTCCTGCCTCCAGATATCCATAAATCCGGTGAACACCAGTTTATTCTCAAAAAAGGATTTGAACCAGACCAGGGTCAGCTGGAAATTACCCGGCTGCTTTTCGGCATGGCGATAGAGCAGATCGGTATTCAGGGTGATGATTTTCAGATCAATCGGATAACTCATCCCCCCCAGCCAAACACTGCCGAATCCGCCGAAAATATTCAGTCCGTCGTTGTACTGAACCGTCGCGCTGAGTTTGCTCAGGGCAGGGCTGTTCTTCAAAAAAGGCAGCGTAATATAGCGGGCGATCTCCCAATATGCCAGGGACGCACTATTGGCGCTCTTTCCATCATTATAGTCAATATCCACAAACCAGAAGGTCGCCCCGCAATCATCGGGTTTGAACATTTCCAACGTACTGGTAACATAATGCCGCCCATTCCCAAAATCATAATGCAGCTGCAGATTCTGACCGCAGATTCCGACGGTCAGGATTAAGACCACAAGTCCGATTTTATTGCTCATCACCATCTCCTTTTTATCCGTCTGATAATTTACAGCCTTTTGACATTCAATCTACTAAATTTTCATTTCATATTATTGAACGGTCTTTTATATTCAACTATCTAAAAGGAGAGGATTACTATGCCGCACGTACCGCATTCAAAAGTAAATAGTCTCTGGGTGGGACTGTTTCTGATTGTCGTCGGAGTACTCTTTCTCAGCGATTCTTTTCAGATCATCAGCTTCGGACGTCTGATATCCCGCTGGTGGCCGCTGATTCTCATCACTATCGGTATTATCCAGCTAAACGGTCGCGATCGCAGTGGCGGTCTTTTCCTGCTGATTATCGGCGTTCTTTTTTTACTCACGCAACTGCATATCCTCAGCTGGGGGCAGATCTGGCGCTTCTGGCCGGTGGTGCTCATCGTTATCGGGGTCGGCATGCTGCTGAAACGCACACCGTCAAAGAAAAGTAGCAGCACTGCCGGTTTTTCAGACATTGACTCCGGGAATACATTCGAGATCAATTCCGTTTTCAGCAATTCCGAACGGCAGATTACCTCCCAGCAGCTGCGCAGCGGCGAAATCAACGCCGTTTTCGGAAGCCTGCGGGTGGACCTGCGCCAGGCAAAAATCGCCCCGCAAGGCTGCACCCTGACCACCGACGCCGTCTTCGGCACCATTGATCTCTTTCTGCCACCGGATATCAACGTCAATTTCCAGGTCTCCCAATTCCTGGGACACGCCGAAAACCGTTCCAAAAGTAGCGCCGGCAGTCCGACAATCACCATCCAGGGTGACGCGGTTTTCGGCAATATCCGGGTCGCCAATTAATATTCACCTGGCAGATTCGCAAAAGACCTTCGCATCGCAGAAGGTCTTTCTTTTCAGGGCTTTCTTGCGTATTTTCCCGGCATGTACAACAGCTGGTTTCATATTCGCGCCATCGCCCGGTACCTGCAGTCTGTTCTGCCCGATGCGGTTATCTACGGCTGTTATACGTATCAGAAAGACGAACTAGTCATTCGTTTCGCCGACGGCGATCAGTTGCAAGGCATCCAGCTGGCGTTTCACCCTCCTCTGCCGGGTCTGCAGCTGGAAAACCGGCTCGCCGAAGCCAGGCGGCATGTTGCCCTGTTCAAAAAGCTGACCGGAGAACGGATTCATTCGGTCAAATGGCACCGTTCCGACCGGCAAATTCTGATCTCCCTGAAAAACGATCAAAAATATCTCCTGCTGCAACTGTTTGGGATCAACGGAAATGGGTTCCTTCTGGACCCGAACTTCACAGTTCTCGATTCCTTCCGAAAAAGCCGGAAGGAGATAATGGTCCGCCCGGAGGAATTTACCACCCGGGATTCGCTCCACGTTCCGGAACCGGCATTCAGACAGATTCTGGCAGAACATCACGATCTGAACATCACCCAGATTGTCTCCCGTTTGCCCATTCCGGTTTTTAGCACGACTCTGACCGGAGAACTCTGCTATCGCAGCGGACTGAGCGATAAAATGCTGGTTACGAATTTATCAAACGAGCAGATCGGTATTTTATTTCACCACTACAACCACATATTAACGGAAATCAACCAAAACCACTACTTTGTCTATGAATCAGCAACTCCGCTATTTTCACTTTTGGCTTTGAAAAACAGACTATCTGTCCCCTGCGAATCCTTTACCGATCTCATCGCCGCCAGCCGGCATTATGTTGCGCTTTTTTATCAAGCCACAAACCGGGAACAGCTGCGCAAACTCTTAAGCAGCCGATTAGCTCTCGCCCTACAACAATTCCAGCGTAAGCTCCGCCGTCAGGAACAGGAGCTGCTAAATCTGCCCACCGCCACCGAATACCGCGAATGGGCGGATACCCTGTTGGCAAATATCCATCACCTCCCAAATCACTCCGACACCGTAACCCTGCCGAAATTGACAAATCCCAATCAGTCGCTGCGGATTCCCCTGAATCCGAAACTCACGATTGCCGAAAATGCCAATAAATTTTATACGAAAAGTCGCCAGATTGAAAACTCCCGCAAGGAGCTCCAGGATTCCATTCGGGATGCACAGGAATCTATTCGGAAAATCAGTCACCAACTGAAAACGGTACAGGCATGCCAGGATCTGAAAGAGATGCAGCAGATTCAGCAACAAATCCCGGCACGCCTTATCCAACAGCAGCCAGGTCCCGATTCCACAGAGCGGGAACCTTTTTACCGGTTCCGTGCCCATAATTGGGAACTGCTGGTCGGGAAAAGTGCCCGGGACAACGATCGGCTCAGTTTCAAACACGCCCGTCCCGAGGATTTCTGGTTCCATGCCGAGCACGGCACGGGTTCCCATGTCGTGGTCCGCAATCCCGGCAAGCAGGCATCGCTACCACCCGATATCATCGAATACGCTGCCGGAGTCGCCGCTTTTTACAGCAAGGCTAAGCACTCCGCGGTCGTGCCGGTGATCTATACTAAAAAGAAATACATCTGGAAACGCAAAAATATGCCGCCGGGTAAAGTTTTTACCAAATTCACCAAAAGCGTCATCGTGAAGCCGCTGGATCCGAAGGAATTGGTATAAGCAGAAACCATCGTGCTTCAAGAGCTTATAATAAAACCCCTTTAGGAATCCCGGGGCTATTCAAGCAGAGCCAAAACCCGGTGTCAAGCCGGTCGAAGACCAGGCTCTGATTCACTTTCGACGGGTCAGCCGGGTTTTAAAGACCATTGAAAACCAAAACCCGGTTGGCTTCGCGCGCCAGAGGCGTCCCTCAAGGGAAAACCGGGTTTTTATCCGATCATTTCTCAGACGACCTGAAGAATCGGCGGAATCAGAGATTCCGATGTGGAGCAGAATAATGAAATTTTCAGCATCAACCTAACATTGATAAAAATTCACCGAATCCCAATCATATCCAGGCATCCGAGAAAACTCTACAAATGCCGCATGCCTAAAATTTCATCTGCGAAACCGAGGAATCTCCCGCCGATTATTCCAGTCGAGGTCTTTTTTGGGTACTTTTTTCGACAGGGAAAAAAGTACCGATTCAACACCGGGGTTGAAACCCCCGTTGGTCAGGAGTTTCCCAATCCCCGAGTTGCCCCGTAGGTCACGCAGGACTCCATTGGAGGATCCCCATGGGAAAACTCGGGGCTATTCATGAGTTTATCCGGGAATGATGAATTGATTAAAGAAAATGAATTGCCACGGCTTTTAAGCCGTGGATCATAAGACCTCACATCCGACCCGGGTTTTAACCCGGATAT
>DSAS01000002.1 GCA_011046365.1 Fidelibacterota bacterium | reverse complement strand
GGTTCTCTCCGGTTGGTCAGGATGATTACCGTAAATTGATCATCGGGAAAGCGCTGGATTACATTCCGGAAGCCGCAGGTACTGCCGGTATGATGCAGACGCCGGTGACCTTTGTACTCGTCAATGCGCCAACCGAAGCCGTAGTTTTCCAGCGCCGGCGTGAAGGCGCGTTCCAGACTCTCGCTGCTTACCAGTTTTTCCGTATACAGCGCCTGATCCCACTTAAACAGATCTTCCAGCGAGCTGTAAATCCCGCCATCCCCCAATACAGCGCTGGTGATGCTCTGATCCGAGAAACGAACCGAGCCCGTTTCCACATGATACCCAAAGGCGCGATTTGGAACGGTGGATATTCCCTCTTCATACGCAACGGTATTCAGCATTCCCAAAGGATGAAAAATCTCATCTTCAAGAAATTTGGCGTACCTTTTACCCGTTATTTTTTCCACGATCATAGCCAGTACGGCATAGCCGGAATTGCTATAGCGGTATTCGGTTCCCGGCGAAAAATAGGTGCTGTCAATACTCATCATCATCCTCAAAACATCCCGATCACGAACCTGAACCGTCGCTGTATCGGGAATCAAATCTTCATAATCAATCAATCCGGAGCGATGCTGCAATAGAAATTCGATAGTAATCTTGTCACCGTATTCGGGAAATTCCGGAAAAATATTCGTCAGTGTTTTAGCATAAGTCAATTTGCCGGCTTCGACCAATTTCATGATCGCCATCGCCGTAAATTGCTTGGAAACCGACGCCAGGCGGAAGTTGGTCGCACTGCTTACGGGAATCTGCCGTTCGAGGTCAGCCATTCCATAACCTTTTTGGAAAATAATTCCGCCGTGATCGATAATCATCACTGCTGCACCGGGCACCCTCTGACCAGTGTAATCCCGAAAGAGTCTGTCCGCAAATCTATCCGTGCTGCAGGATGATAATCCAATCGCCATCATAAAAACCGGTACGAGACATAACATTTTATGCATATTTCCCCTCATCCTTCTATCTACATCCAAACAGCCCTGTCAGTTCAAATCACTCTTAATCCGCTGACAAGCGATGGCTATTGCATTACTGACGGCGCTTGCTGAATCCCGGGATTGGGATATCATTGAGTAAAATGATCAGTAGAATGAGCCCCGCGATAAAGATTCCCATGGATGTAAACTGGGCGCTGCTCAACCCCCAAGCGACTTTCGGATTGACGCGGATGAATTCCAGTAAAAAACGCTCCAATCCGGCGATCATGAGATAGATGGCAAAAGTCATCCAGGACTTCTTCAGACGCGGTCTGACAAATTTCACCAATAAAAAAAACATGGTAAAATTGATAATCATTTCGTACAGTTGGGTTGGATGTACCGGATAATCCGCCGGGGGTGACGCATGGGGAAAAGTCACTGCCCAGGGCAGATTGCAGGCTATGCCGTGGCAGCAGCCGGCAAAAAAGCAGCCGATCCGACCGATTCCCTGCCCGACCAGTAGTATGGGACCAATGATATCCGCGTATTCGCCGAGCGGCTTTTTGGCATGCCGGATGAACAGAATAACGGCAATTGTGCCGCCCACCAGCCCGCCGTGAAATACGAGACCGGCGCCCGAAAAGATCATTCCCAGCGGATCCTGTAAAAAATCCCCGGAAAATTCGATCATATAGAATATTTTAGCACCGATGATACCTCCGATTGCTCCCCAGAAGATGATATTGCTGGCGATTTCCGGATCGTCGCCTCGCTTTTTAATCTCATATTTCAGGATCAGGTAACATACCAAAAACGCCGTCGCCATCATGAAACCGTAGGTATAAATCGTCAACGGTCCGATATGTAGCAGTTCAGGATGCATTTTTATTCCTTCCTATTAAAACCGTTTAAGTGTACGATTGCGTCAATTGTCCGCTTGGGGACATGCAGTTGTCCGTCAGCATCTTTCCAGTATCTCACGGTCTCGTCGCTTTTTTCCAGCAACGGCTCCTCTGCGGGATAGCCCAGGGCGACCACCGTGTCAATGGTGTATTTTGCCGGAATTTGATAAAACGACCGCAGCGCCGACCGGTTAACCGACGCCAGCCAGCAGCTGCCGATTCCGTAAGACCAGGCTGCCAGTATAAAATTTTCCACTGCCGCACCGACATCGTGATATTTCCATTTTTCTCCGATTTCTTCATCGATGAGTACAATTAAATAGGCGGTGGGACGCTGCCCCGGTTGGGGATCGCCATGCGGCTGAATATACCCCGCCCAGCGCAGGAGCGGAAAGATCATATCTACCTGTTCCCTCTCTGTAACCAGAATGTAGTGCAACGGTTGCCGATTCGCCGCCGAAGGGGCTACCCGGGCGGCATCAATACAATCCAGCAATATTTGATGGTCAAGCACTTTGGGTTGAAATTGGCGAATCGAGCGTCGTGATTTGATCAGTTCGATCAGATTCATTATACGCCTTAAACACTACCGTCGCGTAATTCGAAGTTGACTTTGCGAAGTTTACCGGTCAGAATCCTTGCCAGATTTTTCATAATGATGAAACCGATATGTTCATGCTCCTCAAGAAAGCGATGGAAATCCAGATAATCGGTGTAGAGGCAAAAGGAATCCTCTTCGGCGATAACCGAAGCCGAGCGGGTCGAACCGTCAATCAGGGCAAACTCGCCGTAAATCTCATTATCCCGCAGCGTGGCGATCTTCTCCTTATTGCCCGGGCTGGCGCTGGAAGACATGACCACCTTCACACGTCCCCGCCCGATGATATAGAGGTCATTTGAAGGCTCACCTTCCTCCAGGATGACGGCTTTCGCCTTGAACTGCTTTGAATGAAAAATTCCCGCCAGAAGATGGAGTTCTTCATCGTTGAGACCATGACAGAGTTCCGAGCGTCTCAATACGTCTACTACATTCATGATCACTCCTTTATGTTTGGATACTTTTTTCGGCTAAATATACAGTGTTGGAAATTAACATGGCAATGGTCATGGGACCTACACCGCCGGGAACCGGCGTAATCGCGGCGACTTTATCAATCACATCCATGTAATTTACATCGCCTACCAACCGATAGCCGCGCCTGGCAGCGGGATCATCAACACGATTAATTCCGACATCAATCACCACCGCCCCATCTTTGACATAATTTCGGTCTATCAAATGCGGTTGTCCGATGGCTGAAATGAGAATATCCGCCTGTTGGCAGAGTGCCGGCAGATTTTTCGTTCGTGAATGGCAGAGCGTCACCGTGGCGTTTCCCAATGCCCGCTTCTGCCAGAGCAGATTGGCAATCGGTTTCCCGACGATATTACTGCGTCCGATAATCACGGCATGCTTGCCTTTTGGATCGATGCCTGAATATTTCAGCAACATCAGAATCCCGTGCGGTGTACAGGGCAGCGGCGCCTCAACACCAAGTACCATCCTGCCCAGATTAACCGGATGAATCCCATCGGCATCCTTGCCCGGATCAATTTTCAGAATAATCTTCAGCTCATTCAGATTCTCCGGAACCGGTAATTGTACCAGAATTCCATGAAAACGATCCTCCCGGTTTAATTCATCAATCAGCTGTTCCAGCTCCGGTTGAGTCGTCATTTCAGGTAATCGGAAAGTTTCCGAAAACAGTTCCATCGCCTCGAAGGCTTTCTCTTTCATGCGGACATAACTCTGCGAGGCGGAATCGTCGCCTACCAGAATAACCGCCAAGCCCGGTGTAACACCCTGCTTCTTTAGCTTTTGAATTGTCGGAACCAGCGATTCCTTTACTTTGACGGAAATACTCTTTCCATCTATGATTAATGGCTGTTTACTTGGCATAGCTTACACTTCTATGTTCCCGGACGACCACAACTTTAATCTGTCCCGGATAGTTAAGATCGGTCTGAATCTTGGTGGCAATTTCATCCGCCAGATTGTCGGCTTCAATATCATTCACCACTTCATTCTCCACAATCACCCGGACTTCCCGACCGGCTTGAATAGCGTAGGTTTTGGAAACGCCTTCGAAATTGTTGGCGATTTCCTCCAGCTTCGCCAGCCGCTGGATATAGCTCTCCAAAGTATCGCCCCGGGCACCGCGTCGGGAACCGCTGATCTGATCGGCTGCCGCCACAATTACCGAGATCGGATGGGTTGCTTCCAGCTCCTCATGGTGGGAGGCGATTGCATTAATCACAATCTCGTTTTCCTTGAATTTGCGGGCGATATCCGCTCCGATCAGGGCATGCGTCCCGGTGACATTGCGGTCAATCGCCTTGCCAATATCATGCAGCAGCCCGGCGCGTTTAGCAATTTCGCCGTTCAAACCGAGCTCCGCCGCCATTAAACCGGACAACCAGGCGACTTCAACAGAATGTTTCAGGACGTTCTGACCATAGGAGGTTCGGTACTTCAGTTTTCCCAGCGTTTTCATCAAATCCGGCGGAAGTGGCGCCAGACCGACTTCGTCAATCGCCTCTTCGGCGGCATGCAGAATGGATTCGTCAACCTCGATCGTGGCTTTTTTTATCATCTCTTCAATTCGCGAAGGATGAATGCGCCCGTCCAAAACCAATTTTTCCAGGGCAATGCGGGCGATTTCGCGCCGAACCGGATCGAAGCCCGAAAGCACTACCGCCTCAGGTGTATCGTCAATGATGATCTCAACGCCTGTGAGCGATTCAAAATGCCGGATATTACGTCCTTCCCGCCCAATGATCCGCCCTTTCATGTTGTCATTCGGCAAATTCACCACCGATACGGTGGTTTCAGCGGTATGATCTGCCGCAGAGCGCTGAATCGCCGTAACAATAATCTTCTTGGCTTCACGGGTAGCCTCAGCGAGAGCGGTATCGCGCATCTCTTTGACCTTTTTGGCAATTCCGGATTTGGCATTTTCCAGCAGATTTTCCATTAATATGTCCTGTGCCTCTTTGCGGGACATACCGGCAATCCGCTCCAGCCGATCGGTTTGCATTTCAACAATCTTCTGAATCTCCGCTTCCTTCTGAGATAACGCCGACTGCTGCTTCTTTAAGGCTGCATCACGTCTATCCAGCTCTTCTGCTTTTTTGTCGGCAATTTCCATTTTGCGTTCCAGATAGAATTCCCGCTTGACCAGCTTCTTTTCCATCTCCCGCACTTCCCGCATTTTATTGCGTGATTCCTCTTCGGCGCGCTGTTTGATACGCAGGGATTCGTCTTTCGCCTCGAGGCGACTCTCCCGCAGAATGGCATCCGCCTCTTTTCTTGCATTTTCAACAATTTCCGAGACGGTGGATTTTGTTTTTTTCAGATTCTGGATGTATAAGAAAAGCGCCAGCCCGGCGCCAATCGCTACACCCACCAATCCTATCACGATGTTCAGTATTAACATGGTCTCTCCTAACTAAAAAGCTTCAACAACTTCTTTCAGTTGTAAAACTTTAACCGGAAATGGCAACTGTCTGGATTTATCTTAAAAGAAAGATGGGCTAGGTATCTTCGTTCAATTTTTCATCAATCAGATCAACCAGAAACATGGTCTTTTCATTGATCTTATGACTGGTTTCTTCCTTCTCTTTGTTGCTGCCGAACAATTCATCGGTAATGTTCATGGCAGCTAATATTGCAACCCGCAAAGGCGATTGAACGGTTGTCAGCGAATTTTCCACCTCTTCCATTTTTTCATTCACATAATTGGCGACGCTGACAATATAAGACGGATCAGCTTTGGCTTTGACGGTATATTCCTGCCCGTATATTGTGACACGTACTAAACTGTCGTTTTGCTCTTCCATCTTTTTCTTTTCTTGATCTTTAATCCGGTTAAAGCGATCAAGGGAATTAAAATTTCTCCAAATCGGTCAGCATCCCCTCGATCAGGGTTCTTAATCGTTGCCTCTTTTTTTGATCCAACATTTTTTCGAGGGATACACCCTCATTCAACTCGGTTTTTATCGTTCTGTTCTCCTCTTGTAGTTTGGTTACAAAAGCAAGCAGGGCGCGGATTCTTTCTTCCAGTAAATTCAAATTTGCCAAGTCCATACCTGCTTCTCTACCTTAATTGAGCGCCCACTTCTTCTTTCAGTATTTTGTGAAGGGCAGCCATTTTATCATCAATTTCAATATCCAGTAACGTGCGATCATTTGCCTGAAATACCAAATTAAATGTAATACTTTTTAGACCTTTGTCAATATTTTTTCCTTGATAAAGGTCATAGAACTTCAATTCTTTCAGATATTCACCGGCATTTTTACAGATTATGGCTTCGATCTCGGCAATTTTCAGATTTTCTTTGACCAAAATCGAAATATCTCTTTCAATCTTTGGGAAAACCGGTAATGGCGTAAAGGATTTACCCAGATTTGCGTTTTCCAGCAAGGTCGTCAGGTCGCCTTCAAAGACAAATACCGGAATTTCAATATCCCACTCCAGGGTTAAATAGGTCTTGTTGATCATTCCGAAATATCCCAGCATATTGCCCCGGTAATTAATATCAATGAGTATTTCAAAATGGTCATGCACAGACGGTTGAAATTCAACGGCTGTAATGCCGAATTTCTCGAAAATCGCTATCAGTAAGCCTTTGAGAACAAAGATATCTACAGCCCGCCGTTCGAAACCCCAGTATTTCTCTTCCAAATAGCCGGTCAGCAATACGGCATACCGTTGAAATTCACGGGCGTGAGTCTCGTACTTGCGATCAAACTGCTGAACAAAGCCAATTTCAAACAGCTGCAGATCGTTATTCTGGCGGTTGATATTGTAGCGGGCGTTCTGCAACAGACCGGGAACCAGTGTTGAGCGCATCAGCGACATCTCTTTGCCCAGCGGATTTCTGATCGGTACCGGTGTTAACTTCTGCGGACCAAACCCGGTATGTTTTTGACTCACCAGCGAGTTGTTGTATACCTCATACAGCCCGAAATTCGCCAATGATTGGCGCAGCTGTTCAACCAGTTTATAATTCAGCGGTTCTTCGTAATTCGGTTGAATGTGCATCTCCCGGGCATTCGGTACCCGGTGCATCCCGTAAATCCGCACCACCTCTTCGATCAGATCAACTTCGCGTTCCAGATCGGGGCGCCAACCGGGCGCTTTCAATACGACGCAATCCGCATCCTGAGTCAGGATTTCACAGCCCAGTTTTCTGAATTTAGTTACCATCCACTGCGGTTCAATCTCCAGACCCAGGAGCGCGTTGACACGCTGAAAACGAACCTTGATCCGGGCTGGCTCGATTTTCCGAATGTAATTATCCACAATTCCCCTGGTAACCGTCCCGCCAGCCAGTTCAGCGATCAAATCGGTCAGGCGATTCATAGCATAAATTGCGCCATCCGGATCGGCACCCCGTTCGAAGCGATACGAAGCGTCAGTCTGCAATCCGAGATAGCGGGAACCCTGCCGAATCGTCGCCGGGTCAAAATAGGCACTCTCGATTAAAATATCGGTCGTATCTTCCGTAATTTCAGAGTTTTCCAAACCCATTATCCCGGCAACAGCCACCGCTTTTTCAGCATCGCAGATCAGCAGAACATCAGCATTCAATTCACGCCGGACACCGTCCAGAGTGACAACCTCTTCGCCGTCTACCGCACTGCGAACCACAATCTTCTTTCCAACGATCATACGGTAGTCAAAGGTGTGCAGCGGATGACCGGTCTCCAGCAGCACAAAATTAGCGGCATCAACGACATTGTTAATCGAGCGCTGACCGACACTGAGCAGACTGTCTACCAGCCATTGAGGCGACGGACCAATTTTAACACCTTGCACAATCCGGGCAGCATAGCGCGGACAGCCAATGGGATTTTCGATTTCGACTTCGATAAAATCACTTGTCAGGGCATCGGATTCCTGAAAATTGATGGCGGGAATCCGTAGCTCACCGTCAGTTAACAAAGTTATATCCCGGGCAACACCGATATGTGACGTGCAGTCCGGTCGGTTGGGCGTCAGGTCAATATCAATACTAATGCCGTTTCCGGTCAGATAGTTCCGTAAATCGCCGCCCAGCGGAGCATTATCCGGCAAGACCATAATGCCGCTGTGATCGTCGGACAGTCCCAGTTCGTCCTCGGCACAAATCATTCCCTCGGATTGAATTCCCCGAATTTTCACCGGTTTCAGCTGCATTCCGTTGGGCAATACCGCCCCGATCCGGGCTAAAGGCACCCTTTGCCCCGGCATTACATTCGGCGCTCCGCAGATAACGCTCAGCGTTTCAGAACCGGTCGCCACCCGACAGATTTTCAGCCGGTCGGCATTGGGATGCGGCAGCACTTCCTGAATTTCTGCGATAATGACTCCTTCAATCCGATCGGCGGCATTCTCAATAATTTTCGATTCGAGTCCGAGGTAAGTAAGTTTCTCTTCAAGCTCTTCAGGACTGTAGGGAATGTCGGTGTATTTTTCCAGCCACTTTGTATTTACAATCATCGAAAAACCGTATTTATCTAATTCTCAAAACCAAAACACCAAGGCTAAAACTGTCTTAGAAAGCGAATATCCCCTTCATAAAACAGGCGAATGTCGTCAATGCCGTATTTCAAGAGCGCAATTCGCTCAGCTCCCATTCCAAAGGCATATCCGGTGTATTTTTCCGGATCAATCTGACAGGCGGTGAATACATTGGGATCAACCATACCGCAACCCATAATCTCCAGCCAGCCGGTATGTTTACATAGCCGACAACCGGAGCCGCCGCAGATAATGCAGGAAATATCCACCTCTGCACTGGGTTCGGTAAACGGGAAAAAACTCGGTCGAAACCGCAATTGCACATCTTTGCTAAAAAATCTTTTCGCAAACACCTCAATGGTCAGTTTCAGTTCTGCGAAAGTGACATTTTCATCCACATAGAGCCCCTCAATCTGATGAAACACGCAGTAGCTGCGCGGGTTGATCGCCTCGTTGCGATACACCCGTCCGGGCGCCAAGATGCGGACAGGTGGTTTCGTTTTCAACATTGTCCGAATCTGAATTGGTGATGTGTGGGTGCGCAGCAGAATGTCCTTATCTACGAAAAAGGTGTCCTGCATGTCCCGGGCTGGATGATTCGGTGGAAAATTCAACGCCTGAAAATTATTAAAATCGGTCTCGACTTCCGGACCAAATTCGATACCGAACCCCATTTCTCCGAATATATCGCAGATCCGATTCATCGTCTGGGTAATCGGATGCAGGCGTCCCTGCCGAAAGGGGTAACCGGGCAAGGTATAATCAAAACTAGTGCCCTTATTATCCTGCTCTGCAACTCTGTTTTGTAGGCTTTTGATCTGTTCTTCGGCGGTTTTCTTTAATGTATTCAGCGCCTTGCCAAATTCCGGCTTTTCACTGGAGCTCAGTGCGCCGAAATCTTTGAAAAGACCGGCGATCAGTCCCTTTTTACCAAGATATTTGATCCGCAGGTTTTCAACGGATTGAGCGTTGATATCAATTTGCGAGAGATCGTGCTGTAATTGTCTTTGAACCTCGTGAATATCTTCCAGCAGGCTCATGGCTCATGCCTTTGCCATTTCAACCAGTTTGGCAAATCCCTCAGGATCTCTGACGGCAATATCTGCCAGCGCTTTACGGTCGAGCGTCACGCCCTTCATCTTTAGACTGTGAATAAATTTGCTGTAGGATAAATCGTAAGGACGCACTGCGGCATTGATCCGGGCAATCCATAAGCCCCGAAATTCCCGTTTTTTAACGCGCCGGTCACGATAGGCATACTGCAACGCTTTCTCAATGGCATCTTTGGCATTGACATAGAGCTTGCTGCGGGAGCCGCGATACCCTTTCGCCATTTTAATTAACTTCCGGTGCCTTCTGTGGTGCGGTACCGAACTATTTGCTCTCGGCATAATTCAACTCCTAACTTGAGATCATTTTTTTAACTCTTTTTTCGTCAGCCGGCGCCACAACGCCCGACTGTCCCAATCTTCGTTTCCGCTTGGATGTTTTTTTTGTTAGGATATGGGCAAAATTTGCTTTGTTTCGCTTGATTTTCCCAGATCCGGTCAGCTTAAAACGTTTCGCGGCGGATCGCCTTGTCTTCATCTTTGGCATTCTATTTTTTCTCCTATTTTGCTGTCAGAATCGTCACAATCGAACGTCCCTCAAAATTTGGCGCTTTGTCGACCACACAGACATCGGAAAGCATCTCGAGAATTTTATTGATCAGCTCCACACCCACCTCCTGATGAGCCAGTTCACGACCTCGAAACATCAGGGTGATTTTCACTTTAAAACCATTGGCAAGAAATTCGCGCACATGATCTACTTTCATATTCAGGTCATGGTCACCGATGCGGGGACGAAATCGAACCTCTTTAATTTTAACAACGTGCTGCTTTTTCTTGTTTTCACGCTCCTTCATCTGCTTCTGATATTTGAATTTGCCGAAATCCATGATTTTGCAGACCGGTGGCTTAGCGTCGGGTGAAATTTCCACCAGATCCAGCCCAAATTCATCGGCTTTGTCCATTGCCTCTCTTTGCGATACGATTCCAATTTGCTTCCCTTCGGGATCAATAAGTCTTACAGATTGTGTCCGAATCTGTTCGTTAATGCGTAACTTTTTCTCTATGATAATATCTCCTCTATTGTTTTTCTATCTCTGCTGCGATAATTGCGATAGCTTTTTCCCAGTCATAAACACCTTTCTGCCCGGATTTGCGCCGGCGAATGGATACCGTGCAGTCCTGAGCCTCCCGCTCACCGATGATGAACATATAGGGAATTTTCATCAGCTCAGCTTCACGGATTTTCGCCCCGATGGTATCGTTTTTAGAATTGAATTCGGTGCGAATTGATTTTTCTATCAAACGATTATGAAACTGCTTGGCGACCTCGTTCTGATTTTCGGAAATTGGAATAACCGCAGCCTGCACCGGCGCCAGCCAGACCGGAAAATCGCCAAGCGTGTTTTCGATCAACACCCCCACAAACCGCTCCAGGGAGCCCATAATCGCCCGGTGAATCATATAGGGTTGGTGCTTTTCATTGTCGCTGGCAATATACTCCATCTTAAATCTTTCCGAAAGATTAAAATCAAATTGAATGGTTGTACATTGCCAACTACGGTTCAGGGCATCTTTGATTTTTATGTCAATCTTCGGTCCATAAAAGGCACCGCCGCCCTCGTCAAGGGCATACTCGACGTTTATCTCATCCAGAGCATATCTTAAGGCAGCCGTCGCCTCTTCCCACTTAGCCGGTTCGCCTACATATTTGTCCTTCGGCTTGGTTGCGACAAAGACTTCAAATTCATTAAAGCCGAATTTCCGGATATAATCGAAGGAGAACTGCACCAGTTTTATAATCTCTTCGTTCAGCTGCTCCGGTGTACAGATAATGTGTGCATCATCCTGAGTGAAGCCGCGCACCCGCATCAAACCATGCAGCACACCCGATAATTCGTAACGATATACGGTTCCCAATTCCGCATATTTAATCGGCAAATCGCGATAGCTGCGGGTTTTTGACTTGTAGACCTGAATATGAAAGGGACAATTCATGGGCTTGATAAAATATTCGTCGCCTTCGATTTTCATGGAATCGAACATGAATTCACGATAAAATCCGAGGTGACCGCTGGTTTCCCACAAATTCGATTTCCCGATATGGGGTGTCTGTACCAGTTCATAACCACGCTCGAGATGCTCCCGAATCCAGTAATCTTTAATTATCTGGAGCAGCATCGCCCCCCGGGGATACCAGATGACCAGTCCGGGACCGACCTGCTCATTGATTTCAAACAATTCGAGGGATTTGCCGATTTTGCGATGATCCCGCCGCTTAGCCTCTTCAAGGAAATTCAGATACTTCCTGAGTTCCTTTTCAGAGGGAAAGGCGGTGCCATAAATCCGCGTGAGCATTTTATTACGGGAATCGCCGCGCCAGTACGCGCCGGCTGTATTCAGCAGTTTAAATGCCTTGATTTTCCCGGTTGACGGGATATGCGGACCCCGGCAGAGGTCGGTAAAATCGCCTTGGGTATAAACCGACAGCACCTCATTGTCGGCGATTGATTCGATGATTTCAACTTTATAGGTCTCTCCCATCGCCGCGAATTTTTTCTGCAACTCATCACGGGTATATTCTTCTCTTCGTACCGGAATATCCGCCGCGATAATCTCCTGCATCCGCTTTTCAATCTTGTCCAGGTCTTCATCTGTAAAAGGCGGTTCCACATCAAAATCATAATAGAAACGGTTCTCGATCGCCGGACCGATCGTGACCTTCGCAGTAGGAAACAGTTGCTTAACCGCCTGCGCCATGACGTGGGAAGTACTGTGTAGCAGGATATCGTGAGCCTCAGGCGATTTATAGGTAATCACCTCGACTTTGGAATCGGCGGTAATCGGAATATATAAGTCGACAAGTTGACCGTTTACATTGGCAGCGAGAGAATTTTTAAACAGCCCGTCACTGATAGATTTAGCAACCTCGGCAGCAGTCGTACCGGTATTCACCGACATCTGTGCACCGTCGGGAAGTGTGACTGTAATCTTCGGTATAGGGCTCAAAATTACTTTCCTTTTTATTCTCGCTGTTCACTTTGACCTCTGGTAAAAAATTGAGGTGTCAATCCTGTGGGCGATACTGGACTCGAACCAGTGACCCCTTGCATGTCAAGCAAGTACTCTAACCACCTGAGCTAATCGCCCCAATTTCACTTATTAAAAAGAACTTCCATTTCAAGAACCAGTGACCCTCCCGACAGGTCGGGACAAGTACTCTAACCACCTG
>DSAS01000112.1 GCA_011046365.1 Fidelibacterota bacterium | reverse complement strand
TGTTATCATGTCAAAAAGTTTTCGACCGTTATCCAATAGAATCCCGCTTCACTTTGTTCTGCGGGGCAAGCAAGAATTGAAACGACTAATTATATATATCTTGTTATCATGTCAAAAAGTTTTTGACCGTGATCCAATAGAACCCCGCTTCACTTTATTCTGCGGGGCAAGCAAGAATTGTAATGCCTCCATCACTAATCACTCCTTACTGATGACTGTTTTTTACGGATATTCTTTGCAAAATTGCGGATTCTTTTGTTATTTATTCATGATGTTGTGATTAGATTTAAATGGGAAATAAAATGAGAATTACTGTTACCCTATTTTTTTGCTTTGCCCTGATTGCCTGTGGCGGTGGAAGGAAACTAGTTGACCAGGTGACAGATGAACCGGCTGCCCGTCCTTCCGATTCGTCGGTTGGTGTCCTCAAAACGCCGATAACATTCCTGCCGTCTTACCGTGATGCAGGCGGTCCTCATCTGAAAATTGATTCCCTCAATCGGGTTATCGCCCTGGATGCTGCTCTTGTGCAGGAAATCTGGAGTTATTATGAGCAGAAAAAGGATAATGATTCGACTGTCAGCCGCGGCAAAATGACAGTCAGGTATTATGCGTCCCGATTGTCCCCGAATGATTTGCTGATGAATGAAATGAGTCCCGAAAAAGCCCGCGAACAGCCGCATTTCAAAGCGGTATTTGATACGCACAACAACTTAACTGCCCTTGAATACATCGGTGAGCAGGCACTGGCAACACCATCAGCCGCCAATCTGAAGGCTCTTTATGCCAGCTACTGGAATATTATCACCAACAGGCGCATTAATTATGTTGATGAAAATGGAAATCGCCCGGCACCGCGGATTAAGTTTTTTAGCGATGCTGCCAAGCTTGTCCACCGGATTGAATATTTAAACCGGAATCGGGAGGTGGTTGCCGTTGGTAATTATATCTACGGGATCAAAAACCTGATTCTGGAACAGCGTATTGTTTTTCCAGAGGGTGGATTCCTTACTGATTTGCATCCGGATCTGTTTTACCGGCAATATGACCGGGTGGAGTCGGACTGGGTGGTGAAATGCCTCTACGGCAGTGGTAATCAACTGATTGAGCTGATCGTGATGCAGGACAGCGGTCTGATATTCTTTCGATACCGGTTCCAGCACGAGATTTACGGAGGTCAGAGGATTGTAGAAACACATGTCTACGATTCGAATAATATACCGGTTGGTCGTTATGAGCTGTACTTCGATGGCGTCGGTGAGCTGGTCAAGAAAATAATAATATCCGACGACCGTCAGATAAGCAGTTACTCGACGTATGGCGTTGATTTAGAAAAACTGGAAATGGTGATTAACAATTTTGATCAGAACGGTAATCCCATCAGCAGAATTTACAGGGAATTGTGAATAGAAGGGCGATTTTTTGGTCAGTGATTCTGATTGCGGGATTGGTCATCGTCCGCTGTGGCAAGGATGAGGGTGATGACGTTGCCCCGGAAGTAGACATTACAGCGCCGGCTGATAATGCAATAGTCAGCGGTTTATATTCTGTCAAGTGCCGGGCGGTTGACAATCAGAGCGTTGTGGGTGTCAAGATAATTATTGATGGAAATATGATGGATGGGGCAGCGGATTCCAGAGATATTTATAAATATCAATGGAACACCACTGGTCAGCCGGATTTGAGTCGGCATGTGATTTCGGCGCAGGCTTTTGATGCCTCGGATAATATTGGACTTTCTGAAGCGGTGGTTTGTTTTGTAGATAATCGCGGGCTTGCTCCCTTGCCGGTGACCCTTGCAGAGCCTCAGAATGTCGGCAAACATTCCGTCACACTCAGCTGGACGGCGAGTATTGACAAGGATTTTCTGGAATATCGGATATTTCGGAATACGACCGACACATGGAATGGTTCTGAGACCCTGCTTGGTAATCTTGGGAATCCATGGCAGACGGTTTATGTGGATAACGGTATGAATGCCGATTCCAGCTGGGTGACGCCCTGGGGATTGGAGGAGAACCGCTACTATTATTATCGGGTTCAGGTACTGGACACCCTGGGACTCGGCAGCTATAGTAATTCTATAACGGCGTTGACTAAAATGCCGGAAGCGCCCGTTCTGAAAGAAAACTATTTGGCGACCAAATTATCGGCGACCATTTCATGGTATAAGTCTTCAGAAGATGTACAGTACTATCGAATTCATCGCAACCGCACGGCGACGGTCGGCACCAGTTTGGCGGATTCGGTCGCGATTGTAGCTGCTTCACACAGCAGTTACGTGGATACGGGATTGAGTGCTCTGACGGTTTACTACTACCGGGTTTTTGTCGTTGATGACGCCGGTTATTCTGCCGGGAGTAATGTCCTGCAGGTCAGTACGAAGGGGATTGGTACGGTTAACCTTTACCCACCGGTTGGTAAGGACGTACAGAAACATTCCATTTGTCTGAAATGGTCATGCAGCCGGGAAGAGGACCCCTGTGTTTACCATCTCTATCGGTCACAGAATCCGGGTGTATCAGATACAGATGTACGGGTGGTCACCTGTTCACAAGTAAGTGATACGGTCTACACCGATCAGAATCTGGATGAAGGTCAGAGTTACTACTATGCGGTTTACCTTGAGGATAGTCGCAAAGATCGGTCCAGGAGCAATGAAATCGCTGTGAAGACATTGATTCTTCAGCCGATTGAACTATCGGCTTATTCCATTGAGAAATATCGGGTTGTGTTGCGCTGGGAGCCGTATCCTGATACTGATTTTGCCGGATATTATTTGTACCGTTCCCGCTCTGCGGGATTTGATACGAGCAGAGCCGACTTAAAACGAGTGTTTCACAATGCGTCAACGACAACTTATACTGACGAGAACTTAAATCTTGAGACCGATTACTATTACCGGTTTTTTGTTACCGACAGCTACGGCTCAAAGGCGGAGTCTGCGGTCGCGCTGCAGACAAAGGGGGTTGAACGGGTCGAAATCAAAGAGATTATCCCGATCAATGACACCTTTTTTCGGCTTGTTTATACGATGAACCGATCGGATGAAGATTTTCAGTATTATGCGATATACCGGAGTGAAAACAGCAATGTCAGTTTCTCGGACCTGCAGGTAGGTACGGTCTATACCAGGGCTGATACCATTTTCGATGATGCGGTTCCGGCGACCCAGAATGCGGAATACTTTTACCGGGTATACGTTGTTGATAGTCGCAATAACAGTTCCACCGGCAGCAACGTCGTGGGGGACACGTTGAACTCGCCACCGGTGCCGGTGGTGCTGAGTTTTGTTGGTTCTACAACGAGTTCTATTCAGTTGCGCTGGACGCTGGATCAAAACGATGACTTTTCGGTTTATGAGCTGTACCGTAGTACAAAGAGTGAATTTACAAAAAGCTCCCGGGGGGTCAATAAAATCGCTACCATTGCCAATAAAAATACAGTAACCTATACGGAGAGCAATTTGCCCAGCGGAGTGTTCTATTATTATTGCATTTATGTAACGGATGTCGGCGGAAAGTCAACGGCAAGCAATATTGTCAGCGCCTATACGGTACCGTAACATGATGGTCAGGCACCGGTTTAGCACCCTGTTTTTGATGTTTGGACTGCTTTGCGGGATTTTTTGCTGTAGCCCGGATAGTCCGGATGAGACGGTCGTCGCCATGGGGTTTAGCGGCGAACATTATCTGGAAATTGCAAATTCCGCTTCAATCAAGGCGGCTACCGCGGGGGATTTTACAATCGAAATCTGGGCTGGTGGAGATACCAGCCGCGCTGAAGTGGCGCGCACTCTGGTCATGGTCGGTAATAACGATGGCGGGAATGAAATTGCTATCTATCAGGGACCGGAGGACTCCAGCATGGTGGTAGTGTTTATTGACGAACAACTCTTCGGACGGTTTTATGTAACCGGGCTGGACTGGAACGCCGATGAGAAGCACTATCTGTGCCTGTCGCGGGCGGCGAATTTTTTCGCCTTTTATGTGGACGGTCGGCGTTTGAGATCGGTGGAACTTGCAAACACCGATCTGGATATCGGTACGAGCAATCTGCTGATCGGCGGTGATTATGACGGGTTCAACAGCAATCCGGGAAATTACTGGGTGGGTACGATTGATGAGGTGCGATTATGGTCAAAAGCGATTCACTCGGACGAGGTGAGTTTTCATCATCGCAATCCTGACAAACTGACCGAGCATTATTCCGCTGATGGTCTGGTGCCGCTGAAGGGGTTGTGGCGGTTCAACCGGAAATACAGCGGCTTTGTACCTGACGAAAGCGGTAATGACAATCATGCCGTTATCCGGGGCAACAGTGAATCGGTTTACTGGGTAATGAATAAATAATCCTGCGATGTCCAATTGTGTGATTTATCTCAACAATCCAATCGTCGGTCGGTGGTACATTATCGGCGGATTTGAAGAATTAACACACAAACCCCACTACCCTCTCAGTCCGGTGTCCCCTCACCGGACTTTTCTTTTCGGATATGGCGGATGTAGTCAGGTCCGGTTTCGCAGCAACCGCCGACGATTTGAACGCCGGCTTCAAACCAGGATTTGGCGATTGCCGAAAAGATTTGAGGCGTAAAAGCGGGGTCGGTTTGCCAGCCCCGCCGGGGGTCATAATAGCCGGCGTTTGGATAAACCATCAGCGGCAGCGAAATTTTATCAAAATAATCCCGCAGAAAACCGGTGATAATGCTGTGGTGACAGCAGTTGATAGACAGGATCTGGACGCCCATTTTCGTCATGCGATTCAGGGCATCGCTGACTTTTTCGCTATTGAAGAGTTTATCCTTATCGCTGAGGATAAAGCTGACGGCGACCGGCAGACCAGTTTCCAGCGCCGCCTGAGCCGCGGCTTCCGCCTCGGTGATGCTGTTCATTGTTTCGATCAGAATAAAATCAACCCCGCCATCAGCCAGCCAGCCGGCTTTCTCGCGATGTTCGGCAAGAGCGATATCATAAGGCGGTGCCAGGTCCGGGCGGTAGCAGTCTTCCAATGGTGACATGGAACCAGCCAGCCAGATTTTTTTCACGGTTGAATAGCGTGCGATTGCTTTGCGCGCCAGATCCACGGCGTGCAAAGTCGCCCGCCGGGCATCTGCGGCACTTAGCCCGGCTTTGCGAAAAGTGCGCGAATCGGTTCGAAAGGTATTGGTGGTGATGATATCGGCACCGGCTTTGATGTAGTCGGTGTGAATTTCGCAGATGGTCTGTGGGTGTGTCTGAATTGCGGCGGCAGACCAGAGCGGTAGTTCTATATTGATACCGCGATGGTGCAGTTCGGTACCCATGGGACCGTCCAGAACGAGTTTATGTCTACGGACGATATATTCATGAAAATTCATTGCGTTAAAATTTGTTTTAAAAACTGAAAATCAACGACCGAATTCCCGGGCGGCTGCCAGCATCGCCAGATAGTTATCAAATTTAACATATTCCGGAATGCTGTTTCCGGAGCCGACACAATAACCGCCGTTGTTGGCGGCTTCTGCGATGTTTTTCCGTACCTGTTCGCGCACTTCATCGGGAGTACCTCTCGATAAGAGGTCTACGTCCACATGTCCGATCAGGCAAAGGCGGTCGCCATAGCGCTGCTTTACCTCCGTCAGCGCCATCGCCTGCGGTTCGATGGGATGCAGCGCATCCACACCTGAATTGACAATGTCGTCCATGACCTCATAAAGCCGACCGTCAGTGTGATAGATCAGCGGTTTTTCAGAAGCTCTGGCAAGATCGCCGATCTTTTTCAACCATGGGAAAAAATACTGGCGTAGTACCGCCGGTGACAGCATTAATCCAGAAACATAGGCGATGTCGTCACTGTACCAGAGTACATCCACCGCATCACTTTGGGCGAAATACTCAAACATGCTGAGCACCAGATTGCCGATGGTGTCAAAGAGCGCTTCAACCAGTTCGGCATTATCATACAGAGCGAAAGAAAACTCTTCAAAACCCATCAGCTCCCAGACCATGGTGAAGATGTCTCCGTACTGACCGATGACACCCATGCCGTCCGGCAGGTATTGCGTTACCGCTTCAAATTTTGAGTAATCGAAGTCCTCTTTTGTAGGAAAACGGTATTTCTCAAAATCTTCAAAGGAGTTGATCAACCCCTTGCCCTCAGTAGCCCAGTTTCTGGAAACCGAACCGTCGTCATTGACGGTGATATTTTCATGGTCCTGCAGGAATAATTTGTCGGGATTGAAGTCGGCGATGGGTTGGAGTTTGATATAATCGTAACCGGCGGTGTGCCAGAATTCCACGTCATCTTTGAGTGATACAACCGGGCGACCCAAAAAGCGTTTTTTGATAAGCGGGTGAATGCCCAGTTCGGCAATTGGTACGTAGCGGGCTTTTTGACGCTTCAATGTTTGCTTGAACTGTTCGATGTCCGGATTCATAATTTCTCGTGCTAACTTAGTAAATTCCGTTTTGAATGTTCGTAATTTACCGGTTTTTTCAGCCGTTCGGCACTATTATTTTACATATTTCAATTGTAACTTTAACCCGGCATTATGATAGATCGAAGAAAGTATCCTCAAAGAAATATGAATAAGGCAGTGTTTTTAGACCGGGACGGAACCCTTAATGCGGACAGCGCCGGTTATATCAAGTCGGTGGATGAATTTCACCTGTTTGATTTTACGGGAGAGGCACTGGCGATATTAACCCGGCTCGGTTATAAGAATATCGTGATCACAAACCAATCAGCGTTGGGACGGAAAATGTTGACAGTAGACGAGATCGAGGCGATTCATGCAAATTTGAAGCAGGAGCTGCAAAAAGCCGGGGCGGTTCTGGATGACATTTACTACTGTCCGCATTTGCCGGAGGACAATTGCGGTTGCCGGAAACCGAAGACGGCAAATGTGGAAAAGGCGGTCGCGGAGCATAACATTGATATCACCGAATCGTTTTTTATCGGAGATTCAGATAAAGATATCCAGACCGGAGCGGAGATGAGGTTGCGAACGATTTTAGTGCAAACGGGTCTGAAACCTTTATCGCGGGAGCAGATCGCGGCATGGCGACCGCAGCCGGATTTTGTGGCGGTTGATCTTTTAGCGGCAGCCCGTATAATCGAAGACCTGGAAAGAGATCGGAACGTATGAAAATCGTTGTGTTGATGGGCGGCACATCGTCGGAACGGGAAGTATCGCTCTCCAGTGGCAGGAACATTGCTGCGGCGTTGGATCGGAGTGGACATGAGGTCATCCTTCTTGACACGGTCTTGCCGATGGAGCAGCGGCAAAAAGCTCTGCCGGTTACTGAGAATCATGTCCGGAGCGGCGACGTAAATCTGGTGTATCTGCTGACCGATCGGGAAGTTCAGACGGCGGATTTTATCTTTAGTGCGCTGCATGGCGGCAGCGGTGAAAATGGTGTTGTTCAGGGACTTTTACAGACGTTGGGATTCCGGTTTAACGGTTCCAGCGCCGAAGGCTGTGCCATTGCCATGGATAAAGTCATTACGAAGATGATTTTTGAGAAAAATGATATTCCCACGCCGCAATGGATGTACTTTGAGCGGAAAAACGGTTTGGATTATTCCGCAATTGAGACAGCTATTGAGCGGAATTTCAGCTTTCCGCTGGTGATTAAACCCGGTCATGAGGGTTCCACGGTCGGTTTGACCATTGTGGAGAAAAGGGAGCAGATTCAGCCGGCGATTGATGAAGCTCTGAAGTATAACTCGGTTTTTCTGGTGGAAGAATATATTGCCGGTCGGGAATTGACGGTGGCGATTCTTGGCGAGCAGGCACTGCCGATTGTGGAAATCCGACCCCGGCACGGGATTTACGATTACGAATGCAAATACACCAGCGGTATGAGCGAATATAGGGTTCCGGCGGAGCTGGATGCCCGACTGGCAGCGGAAATCCAGGAGCAATCCGTCAGGGCGTTTCATCTATTGCGCTGCGGCGGTTACGGGCGGATGGATTTGCGTCTGAGCAGTGATCATCAGCCCTTTTTTCTGGAGATGAATACCTTACCGGGAATGACGGCGACCAGCCTGGTCCCCAAAGCCGCCAGGGCGGTGGGCTTGAGTTTTGAAGAACTGTTAGAGGAGATAATTCAACTGGGATTGAGAGATCATGAGTAGTACGAACGATGCTAAGGTAGTTTTGGCTTTGAACTACAGCGTTCCCTGCTGGTTTGCAGTTTATACGAAAGCGCGTCATGAGAAAAAGGTCAAAGTGCTCCTGGATGAGAAGCAGATTGAAAACTATCTGCCCCTGATCAAGGAGTACCATCGCTGGACGGATCGGAAACAGCAGGTGGAGGTACCGCTGATCCGCGGTTATATATTTGTTCGGATTGCGGCAAAAAACGCCGTGTATGTGCTCGAGGTGCCCGGGGCGGTCCGGTTTTTGAAGTTTAAAAGCGAGCTGGCACCGATTCCGGATTTCCAGATTGAGGCGCTTAAGAGAGTGATCGAATGCGGCGTTGATTTCCGAGCCCGGAAATATTTGAAAACCGGTCAGTTGGTCAAAGTTGAAGATGGGCCGCTGAAGGGAATCATCGGAAAGATTCAGCGTATTGAGAATGAAAGCCGGTTTGTGATCACGCTGGATGCACCGCAGGCGGCGTACGAGGTGCAGGTTGATCCGAAATATCTCAGACCGTACAAGATGAGAGATAAACATATTGTCAAAGTGTCATTGCCCTTAGGATTGTAAAAAATGGTGACCCGTTTTTATAATACCATGACCCATAAAAAGGAAGTATTTAAACCGATTGTGCCCGGAGCGGTGCGGATGTATACCTGCGGACCGACGGTTTACAACTACGCGCATATCGGAAATTTCCGGGCTTACATTTTTGAAGACCTGCTGCGCCGCTATCTTAAATTCAAGGGCTACGACGTCACCCAGGTGATGAACATTACCGATGTGGACGATAAGATTATCCGGGATGCCAATCGCAGTGAAAAGTCTATTCAGGAGTTCACCAAACCGTACCGGGAGGCGTTTTTTGAGGATTTGGCGACGCTGGGGATCGAACGGGCGGAATATTATCCTGCCGCTACCGAGCATATTGATGAGATGGTGACTCTGATCCAGGCGATTATAGAGCGGGGATATGCCTACCGGACCGAAGACGGCTCGGTCTATTTCCGGGTATCCGGTTTTCCCGGCTACGGCAAACTGGCACATTTGGATATCGGCGAGATGAAGCGGGGCGAGCGGGTTCAGAGTGACGAATACAAGAAAGAGGAAATCCGGGATTTTGCACTTTGGAAAGGCTGGAAAGAAGAGGATGGTCCGGTCTATTGGGAGACGGCGATCGGCAAGGGGCGTCCGGGGTGGCACATTGAATGTTCCGCCATGAGCATGAAATACCTGGGGGAGCATTTTGATATTCATACCGGCGGAGTTGACAATATTTTCCCCCATCATGAGAATGAAATTGCCCAGAGCGAAGCCGCCACGGGTGTGCCGTTTGTCAATTACTGGCTGCACTGCGCACACTTGATGGTGGAAGGCGACAAAATGAGTAAGTCGGCGGGTAATTTTTACCGCCTGCGGGAGTTGCTGGACAGAGGGATTGACGCTAAAGCCATTCGCTATGTGCTGCTGAGTACGCATTACCGGCAAAAGCTGAATTTTACCTTTGAAAAAGTGACTGCGGCTGCCAAAAGTATTACCCGGTTGCGTGATTTTCGGAAGTCGCTGGATCAGCCCTGCCCGCCGGGACTCGTTCAGATTGATCGGATCGTCAGTAAATTCCGCGACGACTTTGAAGCGGCGCTGGATGATGACCTGAACATTTCAGGTGCGCTGGGTGCGCTGTTTTCCTTTGTTCATGAGATTAACAACTACCGCAATATTACACCTCTCACCGCGGCGGACAGCGAAGCCGTCCGGAATTTTTTAGAGCGGGTGGATTCAATTTTGAATGTCTTGGAGAAATCGGAAGATCGGCTGAATCCCGAAGAAGAGGAACTAATCGCTGCCCGTATACACGCCAGGAAAGAGCGCAACTGGGCAGAGGCTGACCGGATTCGGGATTTGCTGTTGGAGAGAGGGATTATTCTGGAGGATACACCGCAGGGAACCTACTGGAAGCGGAAGATCAAAATCTAAGCAGTTATAAATCGTAGGCGGCGAATATTTCTGCGGGCGTTACCGTGGCGGTACCGACTTTTCCCACCACCACACCGGAAGCCAGATTGGCGGCTTTGGCGGCGGTGAACCAGTCGTTGGAGATGATTAAAGCGACAAGAAAAGTAGCAATGAAGGTGTCGCCGGCACCGCTGACATCAAACACTTCGCGGGCTTTGGTGGGGACCAGCATACTCTTTTGTTGATTATCCAAAACAAACACACCCTGTTCCCCCAGGGTAATGACCAGACCATTGAGATTGATATCGGCTACCAATTTTTTGCTGTAATACTCAATTTCATCGTCGGTCAAATCGGGCTGGCGAATGGCGTTGGCAAACTCTTTGCGATTTGGTTTCAGGGCGGTGGCGCCACGATATTTCGAGAAATCGTTGCTTTTCGGGTCAACTATCAGTGGTTTCCGCTGAAAATGCCGGATAATATCGGATGTAAAAGAAAGCGTCAGCAAGCCCTTATTATAATCGGAGATAATGACCCCATCGTAGCGGTCGGAATTACGTGAAATCATTCGAAAAAGAGCGCCGGTTTCAGATTCAACCAAGGGTGTACAATTTTCTTCGTCAATCCGCAGGAGTTGCTGATGCTGGGCGATGATTCTAGATTTTAGGGTGGTATTACGTTGAGCGCTGGTCTGCAGGAGTGGTTCGATAGCTGCTTTTTGGCACAGTTCGGCAATCGTTTTCTCGAATCCGTCGTCACCGCAGGAACCGGCGAGGGTCACCCTGGTTCCGAGACCAGCCAGATTGGCGGCAACGTTTCCGGCGCCACCCAGGCGGTATTCCTTTTTGGTAATTTGAATGACCGGTACCGGGGCTTCCGGTGAGATGCGATTCACCGAACCCCAGATATAGTTGTCGATGATAAGGTCGCCGACGACAAGAATATGCAAAGATGATAGTTGCATAAACAGCTCTCGCAATTCTTTTTTTGAAATATCGGTATAGGGTGACATGGGCATTCTCAATTAATTTGGAAATAAGCTTTGTACCAGTCAATGAAGCGTTTGATACCTGTGGCGATATCGGTGGTGGGCTGGAAGCCGAGTACGGCACGAGCATGTTCAATGTCGGCAAATGTTTCGGGCACATCGCCGGGCTGAATCGGCAGGTAGTTGATGATTGCCTTTTTCCCGAGATAGTGTTCGATAAGTCGGATGAAATCCATCAGATTTTCACTGCGGTGATTGCCGAGATTGAATATTTCATATTGCGAAATGGTCTCGAGGGCGGCGATGATACCGTTGACAATGTCATCAATGTAGGTGAAATCCCGGCGCATATTGCCTTTGTTGTAAACATCAATCGCCTTACCGGTGGTGATTTTTTGAGTAAAAAGGAAAAGTGCCATATCGGGTCGTCCAAAGGGACCATAGACGGTAAAAAAGCGTAAGCCTGTAGTTGGCAAACGGTACAGGTGGGAGTAGGTGTGGGCGATTAGTTCGTTGGCTTTTTTAGTGGCGGCGTACAGTGAAATCGGGTGATCAACATTGTCTTTGACCGAAAAAGGCAGTTTTCGATTGTTGCCATAGACACTGGAGCTGGAGGCGTAGACGAAATTGCGGACCTGAAAGCGTTTTGCCAGCTCGATAATATTCAGAAAGCCTTCGAGATTGGATTTCTGATAGGCAAAGGGGTTAGTCAGCGAGTAGCGTACACCGGCTTGAGCCGCCAGATGGCACACCTTCTCAATGGGATGGTTTTTAAATACTTTTTCCAGGGCACTGAAATTGCATAGATCGTTTCGATAAAAGGTAAAGTTCTCGAATTTTTCCAGTAGCTTCAGACGGGCTTCTTTCAGAGAGGGGTCATAGTAATCGTTGACATTATCATATCCGATGACGGCAAAGCCGTTCTCAAGCAGTTTTCGGGACAGATGAAATCCGATAAATCCTGCTGCACCACTGACCAATATTGACATAATTAATCCTGTTAAAATTAAACCTGGGATAAACTTATGCAATTCAGGTTATAAATAAAAATCAGTTTTTATAAAAAATTTTTTATTGAATTCCCGAAAAAATGTATTAAATTTCGAGGCTTTTTCAATTTCCGAGTTCACCGCGAATATTTGGATGGTAACGGGAGTATAAAAACAGAGGTTTTGTTCCCGGAAAATTGATGCCACCATAGCTCAGCTGGTAGAGCGGCTGATTTGTAATCAGCGGGTCGCGGGTTCGATCCCTGCTGGTGGCTCAACGAATTGGAAGTGGTATTTGAAATGGAGATTTGACGATTACCAATGCCCGGGGTCAGGGGATTTTTGGGAGAGAGTATGTGCTTTCGCTAGGTCAAATAGTTTTATTTCTTGAACGGTACTACATAAATAAATCAAATAGAATTATGAAGGGTCGGTGGCCGAGTGGTTAATGGCAGCAGACTGTAAATCTGCCGGCGCAATGCCTACGGTGGTTCGAATCCATCCCGGCCCACTCCTTATTGCGGGTGTAGCTTAGTGGTAAAGCTCCGGCCTTCCAAGCCGGTGACGAGGGTTCGATCCCCTTCACCCGCTCATGTTTGATCAAAGATTTCGGTGGGTTCGGTAGAGCGTCCCGAAGGTATCGGGAAGGTCATAGTCAGGTGATCGGGATTTTTGAAAAAAGCCCACGTAGCTCAGTAGGTAGAGCGCATCCTTGGTAAGGATGAGGTCACCAGTTCAACCCTGGTCGTGGGCTCTCAGTTGGGAATCGTTAAATCAATGATATTTAGAACTTGAATAAAAACTAAAGGAGATTCCATGGCAAAGGAACAATTTAAGCGTACGAAGCCCCATGTCAATGTGGGCACGATTGGTCATGTAGATCATGGGAAGACGACATTAACCGCGGCGATGACTCTGATC
>DSAS01000130.1 GCA_011046365.1 Fidelibacterota bacterium | reverse complement strand
TGTTCAGGTCGCGTCGATCATAAAAATTGATGGATGGAATTGTGCGAGAATATCTTTTAGGTTTAAAACCCCTTTTTTTTTAAAGAACTCTACCAATCCCCGAGTAAACTCGGGGCTATTCATAACATATTGAGTAGTAATCACTGCGTTCTTAGCGGTTAAATTATCATGTCTTATCGTAAATCAGTATGCTACAGATACTCCCGCATAAATCGCCCCAGCTCGTCAAAATGCAGCGTCAGCCCGATGCGGTGCGATTGCCCCAGTTCGGTATAGGAACCGCCCATCGCCAGACTGTAATCAATACTACCAAGAATTGTATTCAAGCCTAAACCGAGAAGGGCGCTGCCCAGGTTATCCCGTCCCAGGCGCAACAGGATGTGCTCTTTGATCTGCAGTTCCATGCCCAACCGAAACCCGCTGCTGATAAATCCCGGATTCCAATCCGCCTGATTGGTCTCACCCTCCAGCAGTATATCCATCCCGACGAAGGGTCGCAAAACTACCGGCATAAAATTTGGTGCAATTTGATAGGCGGTTCCCAGTTGAATGGATGGTACGATTAATTCGTTATCCCCATCGGGATAATATAAAAACGTCGTCGTGGCATCCCGAACGATTGCCCCGAGCCAGAGATTTTCCAGCACCCGATATTGAACCGCCAGGTCAAAGCCGATGCCAAATGCTGCGGTAGTACCGAGATTTTTGTACAGCGCTTTAACCGTTCCGCCGACATTCAGCGCCGGTTTAAACTGACGACCCATGGCAAAGAACAGAGCGTTTTCACTGGCGCCAAAGGTTCCGATCTTGCCGAAATCGAGCCGCTCGCCGGGATCCAGCTCACCGTTGCCGTTTTCATCAATCAGCGCCGAGCGCGTGTCGGGAATTCCGTCTACACCCGACCGAAAAAAGCTCAATCCGTAGGACCATTCGCCGGAGCCGGGCAGAACCAGCGATATATAGTCCAGATTCAGCACTCCGGCAAACTCCTCGGTATGCATAAATTCACCCGAAATAGACCGGGCATCTGCCAGCGTCGCCGGATTCCAGTAGACCGCTGCGGTGCTTTGCGGCATCGCCAGGGACGCCCCGCCGAGACTCATCTCGCGTACGCCCATACCGATCTTTAGAAACTCGCCGGCATACTTGTCACCCAGCGCCTGCACCGGCGGGCTTGTCATGCTGATGACCATTCCCACAATCAGGATCGAAATAATGTGCCGTCTGTGAATTTTTAAAAACGAATTATTGATCATGTTTCGGATTTAACCGGAGTGTTACCACGAATGTTCCCCGCCCTAAGTTCCGAATTCCTTTTTCAGCTGGTTCAGCTTTTCCAGCGCTTCGAGGGGTGTCATGGTATTGACATCCACCTCGTTGAGCCGCTTGCGTAGTTCACTCTCCCGCTGATCAAAGAGTCCCAGCTGATTGCGGTCCGGTTCCGGCATCTTTTTATATTTAATGCGGTCGGTCGGCAATATCCGCTCATCGCTGCTCAGATTCACCATAATTTCATTCGCCCGGTGAATGACCTCTGCCGGAATTCCCGCCATCTGGGCAACATGGATTCCGTAGCTCTTGTCACAGCCGCCGGGGATAATCTTGCGCAGGAATACCACCCGGTCGCCGTACTCTTTGACGGCAACATTCAGGTTCTTGACACGTTTCAGATATTTTTCCAACTCCGTCAATTCATGGTAATGGGTGGCAAAGAGGGTTTTCGCAGCTACCTCTTTATGCTGGTGCAGGTATTCTGTCACTGCCCAGGCGATGGACATCCCGTCATAGGTCGAGGTTCCGCGTCCGATCTCATCCAGCAGGATCAGCGACGCAGGGGTCACGTTATTTAGAATATTGGCGGTCTCGTTCATCTCCATCAGAAAGGTGGATTCACCCGCCGCTAGATTGTCGCTGGCACCGACCCGGGTAAAGATTTTATCTACGACACCGATTGATGCCTCCGCCGCCGGAATAAAACTGCCCATCTGCGCCATCAGCACAACCAGCCCCACCTGCCGGAGATAGGTGGATTTGCCCGCCATATTGGGACCGGTGATAATCAGAATCTGATTTTCACGATTGTCCACATCGGTATCATTGGGAATGAATTTTTCACCCGGCGGCAGCAGCGATTCCACGACGGGATGGCGTCCGTCTTTGATATAAATCCGGCTTTTTTCGGTCATCTCCGGTCGGTGGTAATCGTTCCGATCGGCGATCTCAGCCAAAGCACTGAGCACATCCAACTCGGCGATGACGGCGGCATTGTGCTGAATTGCTTTAATTTCTTTTAAAACCGCCGCCCGAATTTCCTGAAACTGCTCATATTCCAGCGCCGCTATCTGCTCCTCCGCCGTCAGCAATTTCTCCTCGTACTCTTTCAATTCCGGCGTAATGAAGCGCTCCGAATTAACCAGGGTCTGCTTGCGGATATAGGTCTCGGGTACCTTGTCTACATGGGGTTTGGTAATGTCAATATAATAGCCGAAAACGCGGTTATAGCCGACTTTCAGCGTTGGGATACCCAGCTTTTCCCGCTCACTGTTTTGCAATCGCATGATCCACTCTTTGCCATGCTTGATGATATAGCGATACTCGTCCAGCTCCTTGGAATAGCCATCGCGGATAAAGCCCCCTTCGCGGATCGAGAGCGGCAGGTCCTGGTCTTTAATCGCCCGGTCCAGCAGCTGCACTAAAGGCTGCAGCGGTTTCAATGCCGTCTGCAACGTCTTGAAAATCGGCTTTGTCGCGATAATTTCCAGCATCTCTGGAATCAACTCCAGGGTAGTCTGCAGATTACGCAGTTCCCGGGCACCGGCTCGGTTGGTAGTCAGGCGCGACAGCAATCGCTCCAGATCGCTGGTTTTGCTCAGCAGTTTACGTAAAGCCCGGCGCTTATCATGCTGTTTATAAAAATACTCCACCCGGTTGTGGCGTTCTTTGATCGCTTCAATGACCCGCAAGGGCGACCGAATCCACTTCACCAGCAAGCGACTGCCCGCCGGGGTCACCGTGTCATTAATAACGCTGAAAAGGGTTCCCTGCTCGCTACCCGCCTGCATACTGCGAAAGAGTTCCAGATTGCGCTGGGTAAACTCATCAATCAGGACAAAATCTTTATCAATTTGCAGACGAAGGCTGGCGATGTGTTCCAGATTGGTCTGATGATTTTGTCGTAGATAGCTGATGATCGGCCCAGCCGCCATAATGCCGAGCACCGCCTTCTCGCAGCCGAATCCTTTCAGCGTCTTCGTCCGAAAATGATTGGTCAGCGTTTCGTAAGCCATTTCCCGGGTATAAAAAAAGTCATCCAGCGGGGTGATTCGCAAAACCTGCCGACCGAAGAGCGCATTGACCTCACCGGAAAGTCGCTCCGGGCAAAGGATTTCTGATGGTTGCAGCGCCATGACGGTCTCTTTCAGCCTGTCAGGCGTCGTTTCGCTAAGATGAAATTCACCGGTGGAGACATCAACAGTGGCAACGCCCGCCGCGGACTCGTTGTAAACCACTGAAATCAGATAGTTATTTTTATCTTTTTCGAGATAATTATCGGTGATAGCAGTGCCCGGCGTCACCAGCTCGACCACCTCCCGTCGGACGATGCCTTTAGCCAGTTTCGGGTCCTCCACCTGCTCGCAGATGGCGACTTTCAGACCTGCCCGGATTAGCTTGTGCAGATAATTATCCAGAGCATGATAGGGAAAACCCGCCAGCGGGACGGCGGCGGCTTTGCCGTTGGCGCGTTTAGTGAGGGTGATGTTCAGTATCCTGGCGGCGGTTTTGGCATCCTCCCGGAAGGTTTCATAAAAATCCCCCATCCGGAACAGCAGCAGCGCATCGGGATATTTGGACTTGATCGCGCTGAATTGGCGCATCACCGGTGTGGATTCATCAATATGTTCGCTCTTTTTTGTCATCTCAACTCAGTTTCAAATATACGGAATCACAGAATAAGATTAAAACACGATATCACGATTCTAATTCAATCCCCGCCGGTCACCATCCCGATAGGTCAACCCTTCCCGATCGTAATAATTTAATACCGGCACCGCCCATTTGCGGCTGGTGTGCAGAACCGCTTTCAGTTCGCTGACCGTCGCCATCTGGTGCTGTTCAAGGTACTCTCTGATTCGCTTTTTACCGTCCCTGAGCGTCTCGGTATGGATATACATATCCCGGTCCAGTTGTACAATCCGCTGAGTTTCCAAAAGATAGGCAATGATCTGCTGAAACTCCTTCTCTGAATAATCACCGGCAAAATCCGCATGGCTGATCTTCGGCGGTTCAAAACCCCCTGCCCGCAGCGCTTCTTCAATTTTAGCAATCAACTGCTCCTGCCCGGCGGATAATTCGATCCGAAAATCGCTCGCCGCCACACGTTCACCGGTCAATTTGATTAACCCTTTTTCAGAAAGAGCTTTTAGAAGATAATTCATCAACTCAACGGAAATTTGCAGGTTCCCGCACAATTCCGGGCGCAACATTCCCGGCGATAGCGGCTGGTTGTGATGGTAATCATTCAGAACCTGGGGAATTTTCAGCTTTAATTTCTCCAGCGGTGCGTGGACCGTGTAGAATTTATCAATTGCCACAATCGTCTTTTTCACCGTCAATTCCCGAAGATAGTCATCAACCTTTGCAGGCGGCATTGAAAAACGGCGCGCCAAATCAGATTCGGTAAACAGAGCTGGAAAATTTTCTGCCAGATAAAATTCAATCAAATCCCGGTCATTCTTTTCCATCAGACCACGGAGTGATTCGGCGGCTGAGATTGATTTTTTACGCAGCGGCTGGGCGGCTACCTCCAGCACAATCCCACCGCCGATAGTCTGCATCGGTGAATAGCGCCGGATGACAAAACGATCCCGGAAACCGGCACAGAGCGGTTTTTCAAACAGCAGCTGCCCAATCGCCGCTGCGCCCGGCAACAGGCGATCCCGTCCAATCAGGCGCACCCGTGCCAGATACTCGCCCGTCCCCAGATGCACCCGCACCACGGCATTATATTTCAGCGGCTCGGCAGCGGGCAATATTTCCAGCCAAATGGTCATTATCCGACCACTCTGAAAAAATCCAGGCGTCGCCAGGACCATGCCCCGACTGATCGCACGGCAATCAATCCCCTGAATATTAATCGCCGCCCGGTGCCCGGCGCAGACCGCTTCCAGAGCGCGATTATGGGATTGAATACCACGCACCTTGACCACCCTTTGCAGCGGCAGGAGCTCCGGTCTATCACCAACCCGAACCCGACCGCCGATGACCGTTCCCGTTACAACAGTTCCATATCCTTTCGCACTGAACACCCGATCTACCGGCAGTCGGAAGAGCTCGCTCTCCAGCGATTCACCAGCCTGTCTTTCCGGCAATTGCAGCAGATAATCCCGGAGTTCAGCAATCCCGCTGCCATTGACGGCAGACACACGAAAGAGCTCGGCATTTTCAAGAAAACTGCCCTTGACAAAATCGCGGATATCCGCCTCTACCAGCTCCAGCCAGTCCCCTTTCACCAGGTCCGTTTTAGTAATCACGATAACGCCCTGCCGGACATTGAGCAGGCGCAAAATTTCGAAGTGCTCCCGGGTCTGCGGCATAATCCCATCATCCGCCGCAATTACTAGCATACCGGTATCAATCGTACTGGCGCCGGTGACCATATTTTTGATAAATTTTTCATGCCCCGGCACATCAATAAAAGCGATATTCTCATTGAGAAAGGCAAAACCGATGTCAATGGTCATGCCCCGCTCTTTTTCCTCGATCAACCGGTCGGGGTCGGTTCCGGTCAGCTCCCGGATCAGGGTTGACTTACCGTGATCAATATGCCCGGCGGTACCAATCAGAACGGGGCGCGCCATCACTTGCCTCGCTTCGACGCAACGGCTTCCGCCACCCGGTTCAGCGCATTCACAATAAAAGGCAGCTCTTTGTCTGCCACGGCTTTCAGATCCAGAAAAAATTGTCCCGCCCGAATATAACCGACCACCGGCGGGTCCTGCTGCCGAAACAGTGCCGCCAGTTTCACTTCGGAAATTTTATCACACTGAATTCGCAGCACCACACTGGGAATCGTCTCTGTGGGCAGCGAGCCGCTACCGGCTTCAGCGACCGAATCGAGAATTTCAACCCGAAAGAACCTTTTTGCCACATCATCAAGACCGGTAAGAACTGTATTCGCCATTTTGCGCAGAGACTCACGGCTGCGCGTCAGAAACCGGTAGGTCTGGATATCAGGCGGTCCGCTCTCCACCATATAGCGACTCAGAATGAACGCCAGCATGCTCAGAATCAATTTATCGCAACGCACAACCCGCATCAGCGGATTTTTTCTGAGCTTGTTTACGTACTCACGCTTACCGACCACAATACCAGCCTGCACACCGCCCAGCAGCTTATCACCACTAAAGCTGACCAGGTCAAAGCCCCGGGCAACGGCGTCAGCGACAACCGTTTCATGCGGCAGACCCAGGGATTCCATATTGATCAACGCACCGCTGCCCAGGTCCAGCAAGACCGGCAGATTGTGATGATGCGCCAATTCGATTATATCGGACTCCGCCGGTTTGGTGGTAAATCCCTGAATCCGGTAGTTGGAGGTATGTGCCAGCAGGATAGCGGCGGTACGGGATGTAATGGCATTTTCATAATCGGCTAAATGAGTCCGGTTGGTAGTACCAATTTCCACCATTTTGGCGCCGCTCTTTTTCATCACGTCGGGCAGACGAAAAGAGCCGCCGATTTCGATCAGCTCGCCCCGGGATACAATCACCTCCCTGCGGTTTGCCACACTGTTCAGCATCAACAGAACGGCGGCGGCGTTATTGTTGACCACCGCCGATTGCTGGGCACCGGACAGGAGAGTCAGATAGTCGTTCACCAAGTCCAGTCGCTCACCCCGCCTGCCGCGTTCCAGGTCAATTTCAAGATTCACATATCCGCAAGCGATATTTTGCAGATACTGGAGCGCGTGTTCGCCCAGCGGCGCCCGCCCCAGCCCGGTATGCAGCACCACACCGGTGGCGTTGACGACCCGCTGCAAGGGGGTTTCCAGGAGCACTCTGATCTGGGCTTGAACATTGGCTTTGACCCTTTTTACCGCTTCACTTCGTGATGTCAGCGGAATGCCGCCGGTGGTTATCTGCCGGCGCAAGCGCTCCAGCTCCCGCCGAATAATCTCCGCCCGGATCGTCGTTTTGATATTGCCCCCCTCAATTTTATCAAGCATTTCATTGACCGAGGGTAAAAATTCAAAGCTGTGAATTTGCTTTGCTTGCATGGCTATCTCAATCGTTTTTAGATAATATTTGATTAATGCGGTCCGCCGGAAACGCTCCCGCACGCAGAATCTCCCAGCCATCGGCATGCAGTTTTAAAATTGTGGAGCCGGGACTATCCGGCGCTTTGCCGTTATCAATGATGACTTTAATCTGATCAGAAAAGTAAGCCCGGATGTCTTCCACGGAACCTGCCGGTTTGGCGCCGGCGGGATTGATACTTGTCGTCGAAACCGGGTGAGGATATCCCGCCAAAAGACGATTCAACGGAGGCAGATCAACCACCCGCACTCCGATGTAGCCGTCGCCGACAAAGGGCGCCGGAAACTGTTGCGGTGATTTGATTGGCAGCAGCAGCGTCAACTTTTCGGGCAGAAGTAAATTGATTGCCCTGATTTGGAATTCACTCAAATGGTCAAAGTCCGCCAGCAGGCATTCCCGGTCAGGATAGAGAATACTGATCGGTTTCCCGGCACTGCGCCCCTTCAGCGTCAGCAGGCGCGCCACGCCCCGGGGTTGATATATATCCACGCCCAGACCATAGAGAGTGTCAGACGGATAGGCGATGAGTTCTCCTCTTGCCAGTGTTTGAAATAACACTCGCCGGTCGGTTTCCGTGTAATCTGCCAGGCGGATGATGCGGGAAGACATATTCAGCGCTGCTCCTCCAATAACGCCCCTGGTGGACGGGTTTTCCAGCGGCGGTGAATCCAGTAATATTGCTCCGGATGTTGCACGATCAGCGTTTCAAAGTAACTGGTGTACTCCTGAATCAGGTGATTGATTCTGGATTTTTCATCCATTGATTCCGGTGTTTCCAGAGTAAATTTTTGGAACCGAATATGGTAGCGCCCGCGCTGATTCAGCAGGCAACTGCCCAGCAGAACCGGGCAATTTTTCCGCAGGGCAAACAAAATCGGTCCCCGGAAACTGGAGGTCCATTGATTTAAAAATTTGACCCATTCACCCTTTCTGCCGGCATTCTGATCGGCAATCAGATAAAGCAGCCGGTCATCCCGGATAAAGCGCATGGTCGGCAATGTATAACGCCGCCCTTTGGGAAAAATGAGCAGCCCATTCCGTGTCCGGATTTCCGTTACCAGCCGGTCAGCCAGTGGATTTTTCAGGCGGGCGGCAACCGCCGCTATCTGGTAGCCCCGGCGAGCCAGCCAGTCGGCAATCAGTTCCCAGTTGCCCAAATGAAACAGGATAATGACCACACCCTTTCTTTGGCGGACGGCTTCCTCCAGCGCCCGTGCCTCCACCCGGTCAATCATCTGATTGAAACGCACCGTACTGAATTGGTAACCGGAAAAAATATCAAAATAAACCAATGCCAGATTCAGGTAGAACCGCCGGATCATTTTCCTGTACCAGGTTGCGGACTTATCGGGGAACGCCCGTATCAAATTGCCTTCGATGATCCTTTTGCGATAGGGAAAAATACAGGCAAAAATTAAGCCGGTAATTTTCGCCAATTGCCGCCGGTTTCCATGGGATATCCGCGGCAGCAGCCGGTTTAACCAGAAGAGTGCCCAATATTCAATTTTTTCCCTAAGCGTAATTGCAGGAACGCTCATGCGCAGCCATTTACCTGTTTTTCCTGACGCCGGCTATTCCGGGTAGGTTCGCCGATAGACATCGTGCATCGTTTCAGCCCCGGTTTGCAATTTCTGGTAGGCATAGCGCAGCGCTTTATGAAAACTCTCTTTGTGATTATGCTCATGCTGATAAAAGGTGTCAATCCAGTCAATCAGATCATTTTTACCGTTCTCATCCAGATTCCGGAAAATGGCGAAGAGGGGTTCGGCGATTTCAGTCTGGTACCGCGGCGTAACGGATTTCAATTTGCGGCTGGCTTGCAGCTCTTTTTCAATCTCATGGGTCCGATACAGATAGGCGTGTAAAAAGACCTTTTTCTCTTCCCGCGTCAGCGCCTTCCAGTATATCATCTGACCGTAGGCGGCATAGTCAACATTTTTTATCGGGACGGGCTTCTGCGCCGGCGCCGGTATGCCGAACGCAATGATGAAAACGCTAATTAAGATATGTTTTAACATCCCTTTATTCTCCTTTAAATCGCCAATTTATCAATCTCCTCCAGCAGCCGCTCGATGACCTGGGATTCGGGAATTTTAGCCACGACGGTACCTTTTTTAAATAGTAAAAAATTCTGTTTGCCGCCCGCCACTCCCAGATCGGCTTCCCGGGCTTCGCCAGGACCATTTACGGCACATCCCATGACGGCAACGGTCACCGGTTTCTGGATGGATTTCACTTTCGTTTCCAGCTCTTTGACAATGCTGATAATATCCACCTCCGCCCTTCCGCAGGTCGGACAGGAGATGATTGTCACACCTTTTTTGACCATTTCCAGGGATTTTAAAATCTCAAACCCGGCGCGCACTTCCTGAACCGGATCGTCGGTCAAAGAGACCCGGATGGTATCACCGATACCTTCAGCCAGCAAGGTACCAATACCGATCGCCGATTTGATGGTCCCCTGCCAGGGGGGACCGGCTTCCGTGACACCCAGGTGCAGCGGATAATCGAAGCGTTCGGCGAACAGGCGATTGGCAGCGATCATCAGCGGCACACTGCTGGCTTTCAGAGCAACAATGATATCTTCAAAACCGACATCCTCACAAATCCGGATATGCCGGGCGGCACTTTCCACCATAGCCTCGGCGGTCGGATGACCGTACTTCTCAAGCATCTCCTTTTCCAGGGAGCCGGAATTGACGCCGATGCGGATCGGCACTTGCGCTGCCTGCGCTGCCGTCAGGACTGTTTTGACCCGCTCACTGCTGCCGATATTGCCGGGATTAATCCGGATTTTATCGGCGCCGGCGTCAATCGCCCGCAATGCCAAGCGGTAGTTGAAGTGAATATCGGCAACCAGCGGAACCGTCATCGCCTTTTTAATCTCTGCCAGAGTAGCGGCGGCGGCTTCGTCAGGCACAGTCACCCGAATCAGCTGACAACCCGCCGCTTCCAGTTCTCTGATCTGGCGAATCACCGCGGCAACATCTGCCGTGTGCGGCGTGGTCATGGATTGAACGCTGACGGGAAAACCGCCACCCACGGGCAGCGTACCCACCGTCACAATTCTGCTGATGCGACCCTTTTTATCCATCATAGCCGCAAATTAATACCACCATCCGTTCTTCACAACAAAAATCCAGGGCAATCACTCTGCATAAGGCTCCGCCAGATACCGCCTGGCTTCTTCCATGGCGGCGCTGCGATTGTCCAGGGCGGCGGCTTTCTTGTACATAGAGACAGCCGCCTGTCGCCGACCCTGCAGATCGTAGACCTTACCCAGACGCACACAGGCATTGCCCAGATCGAAATCCATTTCCGAGTCGTAAGCCGCGATATATTCGGACAGCAACCGTGCCGCCAGTTCCAGATCACCTTCGAGAAATGCCCGACTGCCCCGAAAAAGTGTCAGGCGTTTTTGGTACTCCTTGCGAAAAAAAGGCTCCATCGTGGGCAGACGCTTCTCAATTCGCGCCAGATTCTCTTCAATCGCCGGATTGCCGGACTGAATTTTCATCTCCGCGTACATATAATTGAAATAGGGATTGTCGGGGAAATCCTCCAGAAGCATATCCAGCCAGCGTTGCGCCTCGCGGTAATTGGCTTCGAAATAAAGATTGAGATAGGCTAAGAGGTTACGCGCTTCATAACGGCTATAGTTCCCCTGCAGGGCGGCTGTCTCAATCTGCTGCAAGCCCTCCTCCTTGGAGCCGGAAATTTGCAGAATCCAGGAAGCGATTTTCATGAATTTTGATGACAAGCCGACGTAGTAATTAAATACGCCGAAAGCAATAATAACATCAGGATCATCGGGATTCTCTTTTAAAGCCGATTTAAAGTTACGGATAATCCGGTAACCGCTGATTAAAACTCCCAGATAGTCCTTTTCCGCCAGCAACACCCGCGCCCGCAGACCGTTTGCCAGCCCCATATAGTAGATAATTTCCGTGTTTTCAGGGTCCAGCAGCAGCTGCCGGCGATAATCGAGCAGTACATCTTCAATATCAGCCAACAATTCCCTGTTCCCGGAGGCATGTCCATATTTGCCCTGATTATAAATCCACTCGTTAGCCACGGCGCCAAACGGACCGAGCGGATGATAGGGTTCATGGCGCGCCGCTTCCAGAAAAATATCCCGCGCCTGTTTATGCTCCATCCGGTTCATGGCTTTGAGGGCTTCCTGCAGGCGCGCCTCCTGCAGTTCGGCGGTTTGGGCTCCCAGGGGGAGAGTCATTTTAAGAGAAAGGCAGAGAGTCAGCAGAGTGGTGCGGATCAATTTCATTTTATACTGTCTTTTCAGCGTATGTTTAGGAAAATGCCCCAATTCCTCGGGGCATTTCGATTATCGTATTGCAAGCGTTCAATCGGATTACTCAATAAAATCGGCTTCCATAAAATCTTCCAGACGAAAACGCCCCTCCTTTTCCAATTCCCGCACCTTTTCGACAATCAGCTTTTGCGCCGCTTCCACTTTCCGGCGCGGCTGCGGACCCTCCAGTAGCTCCATCTCATCTTCCAGAATGATCTGGGTGCGTTGCGGCAGTGAATTGATAAAGAGCTCCTTTATTTCTTCGCTTTGTCCCTTCAGGGCGTAGGCAATCTCAGAAGCTTCCACGGATTTCAATACATCGGAAAGAATGTCGTGGGGCAGTTTCGGCAGGTCTTCAAAACTGAAATAGTGACGTTTGACCTCCTGGACGATATCGGGCGCCTCTTTCTCCAAATGCTCCAGAAAACGCTTTTCATCCTTGGGGCGCATCTGACTGAGAATGCCGGCCAGATTTTGACCGCCTCCCCGTTTGAATTCCGAAGCCCGGGGAATAAAAGCCGATTTTTCCTTTAATTCATTGGCAATGCTGACGACTCCTTCGAGCGGAATGTCGTCCAGATGACCGATTTCGGTCACAACTTTGGGCTGAATCGTCGGGTCCAGCGCCTGCAGCACGTTTACCTGACGTTCCACCGACAGCTGGGCAATCGTCAGTGCCATAATGCGCGGCGATTCTGTACCGATCAGATAGACAACCTGTTCGTCGGTCAGGTTGTTTAAAAACTCAAAGGGCTTTTTGGTCTCCTCAGTAGCCGGTGTGAATTTTTCCGAGACAAAACTGAAATAAAACTCCTCCAGAATCTCTTTTTTGACCTGAAATGGAATATTATTGATTGCCGCCATCCGCTGACGCACCTTTTGAATCTGCTCTTTGCTCATCCCTTTGAACAGTTGCAGCGCCAGATTATTTCCCAATGTTTTAAACAGGATGGCTACTTTATCTAAACCGTCGAGATTTTTAAAATCCACCATTGTTTTTCTTCCTCCTTAGAATTCCGATTCGCTCTCTTCGGCTTGTTTCTGCTGGCTTAACCACTCATTGATCACGCGGGAAGCCGTCTCGGGCTGTCCGACGCTCATGGAGATAACCGATTGCTTAATGCCCTTCATCTCCTCTTTGGCAGCATTTAAATCATTGGACTCTTCCTGTTTGGGCGTTTCTGCCGCCGGCACAGCCTGGGCCGTCGGTTCCGCGGGTGCAGCAGGAGTCGGCTGCTGGACCGGTTGCTGCGGTGCGGGCGCCGGTTGCTGTGGACGCGGTCGCATGGGTACCTTGGTCCCGTACCCCCACTCCAATTCCTGGCGTTTCTGATGATTCCGCCGGTTAACCAGCAAAATGATCAGCAGCACAATCAGCGCAACGGCAAAGAGTCCTAAAATGATATAGATGACCTGATTATCCATTTTTGCGAATCCGGGCGGAGTTGTT
>DSAS01000131.1 GCA_011046365.1 Fidelibacterota bacterium | reverse complement strand
GCGAGTTTCGTGTCAATGCCTTGTTCCAATGCCCAACTCAATGTCTTGCCTTTTAATTCGTCTTTGTTTAATTTCATCGCGAGGTTCCTTCCTTTTATTCATTATTGTATCAATTTTCATAAAAGAACCTCACCCTTTTTCATGACAATTTCAACTAAGAATAAGATAACACCCCGTCAAATCTATTTTTAAACTGATCAATCATTGTTTGTTCGTTATCAATAATTATCGCTGCATCTAATTCATTAATACGTGTGATGTTTGCACTAAGAGCAATGGCTGATTTGTCCGTTACAATAAATTTTCCGTGGAAAGAGTACCAGCGACCAATTGCAGTAGATATTCTTTCTGGATCACCGACATTCCATTTGCAAAAATGAATGTTCGCACCAACATTTAACAATTTTTCAAACCGCCTAATTACCTCAACGCTAACAGAATCGTTAATACTATCATAAGGAAGTGGTAATATTTCGACAGTAATTCCTTGATTTAATTTCCTTTCGAGTAAATTAAAAAGTCTATCCAAATGAATCTGGAATACCGCTATTTTAATAAAATCTTCCGAGTCCTCCAATTTTTCTAATACTCTTGTAACAACCTCGTTTCCAAATTTAAAAGTTTTCAAAATTTCTCCATTTTATTGTATCTCTAAGTCACTGATTATTATTTTACTCATTCATTTTTCAATTGTCATGTTTGGCTTATTTGCTGATTATTTTTCCAACCGCCGGGATACAGTGCCAGGATTTCCCGGAGGGGTTAGTCATTTCGTCCAGCTCAGGATATATTCGGTTCTGTCCGGTAATTTTATATCCGGATCGGTTGTCTGCCAGTGTCCCGGGAGCTGCAGTTTCCGGGCGGTCAGCTCAAAGTGACAGAGGGCAATCCCCAGATCCACCTTTTGCATATCCACTGCAGAGGTGATTTTGGTATAGCCCCGTTTGTGGTGCAAGAAGAAATGGTGTTGGGTGCTGCTTTTCACGATTCGCCAGGGCTGCCGGTTTGAAGCCGAGGGTGCCAGACGTACCATTTCCAGTGCGGTGGAATATTTTCCGGCGGCAGATTTAGTCAGTGGTTGTCCGAAGTCGTTTTCGAAAAAAATTTCTGACCAGGGTTTGCGATTCTTTGAACCAGCCCCTAATCGGATCAGGCGGTCTTTCAGGGATGGTTTTTCCGCCGGATAACCAACCGGCGTGACAGCCGGAATGACGGCGTTACTGTTCAGTTGGATCAGCCGGGCAAATTCGTGCCGTTTGAAGCTACCGCCAAGCCAGCAGGTTCCCAATCCCAGCGCGGTGAGTTGCAGAATAATCCATTCCAGCCGGTAGCCGAAATCCACCAGGGCGTTGGGAGCGGGGATCGTTTTTCCGATGATGAAATGCTGGGCGCCTTTAATAAATCCGTAGGTGCCGAGTTTGATATTCTGCCCGGCGGCGCCGGCTTTGTGGATTAATTGGAAGTCAGCATCGCTGTGGAATGGACCAGCCGGGCTGATTGTCAGAATATGCTCGATTTTCTCAAGGAGCTCGCCCGCCAGCGGTTCCGGGCGATAACTGCGCTGGGAAATGCGGGATTGGATTATCCCGGTGATATTGTCCATGCCGGTCAGCGTTGATACCCGGCGCGCTGCATCGCTTGCTGAACGAGTCGTCCCGCCGGTCCGTCGCCCCGGGCGACAACGACGGCAACCTGGTGACCGGTGGCGTTGACGATTTCGGCGATATCGGTATGAGTGAATCCCGGGCAGAGCAGGATTGAATGAATGTCTTCTTTCTTTACCAGTTCTTCACAGACCGCTAAAGCCTCCGCCTGATTTTTAACGATCACGGTGATCAATTTGTACATGCCGGTTTCGATCCGGCTGCGGTGAACAGCTGTATCCGCATCAGGCGCATGGGCAAGAAAGAGTGCATTAAAAGACATGATATTCCCCCAAGTTTACTTTTGTGCTACGACGAGCATTTCATAGTCATCGGTTGAAAGCGGCTTATCGCGGCGAAAATCCCCCGTGTCACAACCAAATATGGCGATGTTTCTGAAATTCAGCGGTTTCAGCAGCCAGGTGATTTCTGAAGGAGCATAATAGCGTTCGTTACAGTGCAGCGTCTTTTCAATGCCCTTGTCATCAACAATCGTCAATGTCGAATAGTCGCGGGAGGTCATCAAATCAAAGCTGTTCTCAATGGACTCCAGATCATTCTTTGAGTTTTGGTTAATAAAATCCTTGACGGAATGATAAAGCGGGAAGAGTACGTTGAGACAGGAAAAGATGAATATTCCGTCCGGTTTCAGGGCTTCTACGGCGTTTTTCAGAATATGAAAGTTCATCTCGTCGGTTTCCATCAGTGAAAAGGCAGCTTCGCACAGCATGACTGCACCATCAAAAGGTATGTCAAATTGGAAATTTCGGGCATCTTTATGCAGAAAGGTAACCGTAACGCCAGCGGCTTTGGCTTTCTCTTGCGCCCGTGCCAGCTGCGATTCGGACCGGTCAATTCCGGTGACCGAGTAACCCCGCCGAGCTAGTTCGATCGCATGCCGTCCGGTGCCGCAACCGATATCGAGGATGGTCTTGGTTTTGTCAAAACCCATTTTGGCTTCAACCTCACCGACGGTGCCCTAGGTAAAAATTTCCCGGTCATAGGATGTGGCATAATCGGTGAATAGTTCTTCATAACACGGTTTCATAAAGATACTCCAATTTTTGCAAAAAATAACGGTTTATAACGATGAAACCAAAGGGTAAAAAAAAATACTTGACAGCCACCAGAAAGCGGTGTATATTTATACGTTTTTATTGCATAATTATACAGATTATGATAAGAGAGAAGGTAGACAGACAGAGAGCCATTCGGAAAATCCTGGAAAGCACCAAAATTTCCAGTCAGGAAGAATTGCGCTCAATGCTGGAAGCCCGGGGGTTTGCAACTACCCAAGCCACATTATCCAGAGACCTTTCTGCACTAAAAGTCATCAAAATCCCCGATGATGAGAAAGGGCATATTTATTCAACAACAAATGAGTTGTCCTCAAACTACACTCATTTGCAGGAGAGCTCCCCGCTTCACACAGTTCAGTCTGTCGCCTTCTCTCATAATCTGGCTATTATCAAATGCCTGCCATCCTTTGCCCCCAGTGTCGCTCATATTATTGACCGGAACGGTTTGAAAGAGATTGTGGGCACTATTGCTGGTGATGATACGGTTTTAATTATTTTAGCCGAAGGTGTTTCGCACGGGCAGTTGCGCGAATTGCTCGTGATCCGTTTGCCGGAGCTGCGCGGTCGAATTTAGACCCGGGCTCCTTCACCAATTAACCCCAATACCATAATTTTATGAAGGAGAACGATGAAACAGGAAAAAGTCGTACTTGCGTACAGTGGCGGATTGGACACGTCTGTAATACTAAAGTGGTTGTGTAATAAAGGCTACGATGTGGTCTGCTATGTTGCCGACGTCGGTCAAAAAGAGGACTTTGCGGCGGTGCATGAAAAAGCGCTAAAAACCGGTGCATCCAAAGTCTACATTGAGGATTTAAAGGAAGAATTTGTCATGGATTATATCTATCCGGCGCTGCGCGGCAATGCGATTTACGAGGGTCGTTATCTGCTCGGAACGGCGCTGGCAAGACCGCTGATTGCCAAACGGCACGTTGAGATTGCGGCGCTGGAAAAGACCAACAAGGTCTCACACGGTTCCACCGGCAAGGGCAATGATCAGGTCCGGTTTGAATTTGCCTTCTACGCCCTGAATCCGAAAATAGAGGTGATTTCGCCCTGGAAGGACCCGGAATTTCTGGCGGAATTCAAGGGGCGCAGCGATATGATCGCCTATGCCAAAAAGTATGCTATTCCGGTTAAGGCGTCTATTGAAAAATCCTACAGTGAAGACGATAACCTGATGCATATCAGCCATGAAGCCGGGATTCTGGAGGACCCCGAATTCCGACCCTATGAAAATATTTTCAGTAAGACGGTTCATCCGAAGTATGCGCCCGATGAGGAGACGATTCTGGAGATTGAATTCAAGGACGGTTTCCCGATCCGGGTCGCCAATCAGACCGAAGGTGTGGAAAAAGCCGATCCCCTGGAGCTTTTTATGTATCTGAATGAAATCGGCAGTAAAAACGGCGTCGGGCGGGTGGATATGGTGGAAAACCGCTTCGTGGGGATCAAGTCCCGGGGTGTCTATGAATCGCCCGGCGCGACGATTCTCTGGGCGGCGCACCGTGACCTGGAGGGCATTGCCATGGACAAAGAGGTGATGCACATCCGGGATATGCTCGCACCGAAATTTTCCGAACTGATTTATAACGGTTTCTGGTTTTCTCCCGAGATGGATTTCCTGATGCATGCCTTCGAGAAAAGCCAGGAGAAGATTGACGGTACCGTTTATCTTTCGATCTACAAGGGGAATGTGGATATTATCGGTCGCAAGTCACCGACATCGCTCTATGATCAGGAGCTGTCGAGTATGAATGTCGAGGGCAATTACAATGCGGTGGATTGCAAGGGGTTTATCAAAATCAATGCGATCCGGCTAAAGGCGCATCATATTGTCCTGAAGGATAAAATGCCCTATCAATGGCGTAAAAAGGAGGATAGTTATGAAGCTCTGGCAAAAGACTAAGCATCTCGATAAGGAGATTGAAAAATTTACTGTTGGACAGGATTATATCCTTGATAAGGAGCTGGTGTACTACGATTGTATTGCCTCCAAAGCCCATGCAGCGATGCTGAGGAAAATCGGGATTCTGAGTGAAGCGGAAACGGCTGATTTGTTACGGGGGCTTGATAAAATCGTTGATCTGGACAAACAGGGAAAATTTACGATTGCGCTTGAAGAAGAGGACTGTCATACGGCGATTGAGAATTTTCTGATTGAGGAAATTGGTGAAGCCGGAAAAAAAATCCACACGGGTCGCAGCCGTAACGATCAGGTACTGACCGCTTTGCGTCTCTACAGCAAAGAAAAATTGCTAAAATGTCTGGAAATGCTGCGGGAGACTATTGGTTATATTGAGGATTTCATCAAGACGTTCGGTGAGATTCCCATGCCGGGTTACACCCATACCCGCAAAGCCATGCCATCCAGTGTCGGGTTGTGGGCGAACGCCTTTAAGGCGGCGTTTGACGATGATCTGGACCTGCTGCAAGCTGCCATCAAGTTGGTGGATCAGAATCCGCTGGGAACCGGCGCCGGCTACGGAATCCCGCTACCCCTGGACCGGGAGATGACCACCAAGGAACTCGGTTTCGCCAGAATACAGGATAATCCTATCTATGCCCAGAACAGCCGTGGGAAATTCGAATCCTTTGTTCTGTCGGTACTCGGTCAGGTAATGCTGGATATTAATAAACTTGCCAGCGATCTGGTGCTATTTACACTGCCTTCTATCGCTTACTTTATCCTACCCGATGAATTTCTGACAGGGTCGTCCATTATGCCGCAGAAGAAAAATCCCGATGTACTGGAGCTGCTGCGGGGTAAATACCACGAGATTTTTGCCTATGAAGTCCAGATGAAAAATACCTCGGTGAACCTGATTTCCGGATATCACCGGGATATTCAGCTGACCAAAGAGGCGGTTATCCGGGGTTTTACGACGGTGCTGGACTCAATCCATGTGACCGGTCTGATTTTTCGGAATTTGAAAGTCATCGAGGAAAATTGTGAAGTTGCTATGACGGAAGAGCTGTATGCCGCCGAAAAGGCTTATAAGCTGGTGCGGCAGGGCGTACCTTTCCGCGAAGCCTATCGTCAGATCGGCAAGCAGTATGAAAAATCGAAAGTGCTGTACTATGAGTAATGTCAGGGTATCGGTTGTCGGTGCATCCGGGTATACCGGATTCGAGCTGGTCAAAATTCTGTTGCGACATCCTGCCGTGGAACTTGCCCACTTGGCGGTTCGTTCGGCTGTGGGGAAGCCTTATGCGGAGCTGTTTCCGGCGCTGAAAGGGCGCTGTGTTCAAAAATGCATTGCGATTAATGTTTCCCAAATTGCTGCAGCGAGTGACGTCATTTTTTTCGGTCTGCCGCACCGCACGAGTATGGAGATTATCCCGGAATTTTTAAAATACAGAAATAAAATCATTGATCTCAGCGCCGATTATCGGCTGGATACTGAGCAGCGATATATACATGCCTATGGCGTGAAGCATTTGGATAAAGGAAATCTGCCCGCCTTTGTGTACGGATTGCCCGAATGGAATCGGGAGAAGATTCGTCAGACGAATACCGTCGCAAATCCGGGCTGCTTCCCGACGGGGATTGTGTTGGCGATGATGCCGGTGTTGCAGGCGGGATTGGTCGAGACTAATGCAATCTTGGTGGACAGCAAAACCGGCATTTCCGGCGGTGGTAAGACGCCCAAACCGGCGTTTCACTTCCCGGAATGTAACGAGAATGTGGCGGCTTATAAAGTCGCGTCCCATCAACACGAACCGGAAATGGAACAGGAGCTCGGCAAAATAGCCGGTCAAACTGTGGACATTACCTTTGTGCCCCATCTGGTGCCGATGACGCGGGGTATTTACAATACGATCTACACGCGGCTGAATAAGTCGGTAACGGCGGCAGAGCTGCATAACCTTTATCAAAAACGGTATCAGGATGAACCCTTTGTGCGGGTTTTGGAGAATGGCAGGATTCCTGAAAGCAAGCATGTCGCTGGGACAAATTATTGCGATATCGGCATGGTGATTTCGGGGAGACGGCTGATCCTGTTGAGCGCCATTGACAATCTGGTCAAGGGTGCCTCGGGACAGGCGGTTCAAAATATGAACGTGATGATGGGATTGGATGAAACCCTTGGACTAAACTGACGGAGCAACGATGAACTTTATCCAAAATCCCAAAATAACGGATCCGCAAGGATACACCGCCGCGGCAATGCGGGCGGGATTCAAACGCAAACGTAAGGATCTATGCATTATTAAAAGCGAAGTGCCGGCAAAGAGCTCGGTTAAATTCACAAAGAATATGGTCAAAGCCGCACCGCTGCTGGTCGCCATGGAGTCTCTGAAAAAGACCGGCAATCTGCTGCAGGCGCTGATTATCAATTCCGGCAACGCCAATGCCGGAACCGGGCAGCAGGGACTGGCGGATACCCGCGAGACGATTCGCCTGTTAGCCGAGAAAATCCAGGTTCCCGAGGAACTGACTCTCGCCTCCAGCACCGGAGTTATTGGTGAGTTGCTTGACATGGAAAAGATGCGCAACGGTATTGAAACACTTTCATCTGAATTGTCAGTGGCGGGCGGTTTTGGTTGTGCCGAAGCGATTCTGACTACCGATACGGTGGAGAAGAGCTTCGGTGTAAAACTTGATATTCTGGGCGTTGAGGTGACCATCAGCGGCATTGCGAAAGGGTCCGGCATGATTCAGCCGAATATGGCGACCATGCTGGCTTTTGTGACGACTGATGCGGAGATTGAGCATGAATTACTGGAGCGGATATTTACTGAATGTGTAGAAAAAAATTTCAACATGATTTCGGTGGACGGTCACACCAGCACCAACGATACGGCGCTGATTATGGCGAACGGACAGGCGTATAATCCACCGATTCAGGCTAGTACTCCTGAAGCGGAAGTGTTTCAGGAAGCGTTGATGTACTTGACCCGGGAAATGGCAAAAGCGATTATCAGAGATGGTGAAGGAGCGACGAAGTTTGTAACGATCCGGCTGGAGCAGGTGAACAGCTTTGCCAATGCCAGGAAGATGGCGTTTGGCATTGCTAACTCGGCGCTGGTGAAAACGGCGCTGTTCGGTCAGGACCCGAACTGGGGGCGGATTCTCTCAGCCGCCGGCATGGTGGGCGTGGAATTTGACCCGGACCGGACCGACTTGGAAATTAACGGTACCTTTATTTACAAAGCGGGGAATCCGATCCGGCTGGACAAGTCCGTTCTGAAGCAGCTGATGGCGCCGCCGGAGCTGGAGATAGTTCTCACGGTCAATACAGGTGCAGAAGCGGCGACGGTCTACACGACGGACCTCTCCTACGACTATGTCAGGATCAATGCAGAATATCATACGTAGGGAGCGAAGACTATGCGTGAATACATAAATAAAGCAGACGTCCTGATCGAAGCCCTGCCCTATATCAAGGCTTTTCAGGGTAAAAAGATTGTCATCAAATTCGGCGGCAGTATAATGACCGACGATAATTTGATGAATGAAGTCCTGATGGACATTGTTTTTATGAAATTCGTCGGCTGGCATCCGGTTATCGTTCACGGTGGCGGACCTGCCATTACAGAAGCGATGCGGCAGCGCGGCAGCCGCGCGGAGTTTGTCAACGGTTTACGGGTCACTGACCGCGAAACAATGGATATTGTGGAAGATATTCTGGCGCATAAAATCAACTCCCAGATTGTCAATTTGTTAAACAGGATGGATGGCGATGCGGTGGGACTTTACGGAAAGAATGATGGGCTGGTCCGGGTGGATAAAATGATGCCGGAAGTGGATGGAAAAAAAGTGGACATCGGCTATGTTGGCAGTGTTCGCTATATCAATGCACCGTTGCTGAACCGGCTGCTGGAGCAGGGTAAAATTCCGGTCATTGCGCCCATCGGGGTAGGTGATGACGGTCAGACCTTTAATGTCAACGGTGATGTGGTCGCCGGTGATCTTGCCTCATCTATCGGCGCCCGCAAACTGGTTTATCTGACGGATACACCGGGCATCTTGCGGAATCCCGCCGACGAGAAAAGCGTCATTAGTACATTGACCCGCACCGAAGCCGAACAGCTCATCGCCGAAGGTGTGATTCAGGGCGGGATGATTCCGAAAGTGACCTCCTGCCTGAACGCTCTGAAGTTCGGTGTCAACAAAGGGCATATTGTGGACGGTCGGATTGACCATTCGCTGTTGCTGGAAATTTTTACTCGCGAGGGAATAGGAACGGAGATTTTGAGAAATGGATCAGAAAACATTCGATAACTATGTGCTGAATACCTATAGCCGGTTCCCGATTACCATTGTCAAGGGTCAGGGCATGTCGGTTTGGGACGATAAAGGCAGGGAATACATCGATTTTTTCCCCGGTTTCGGAGCGGGCAATCTGGGACACTGTCACCCCAAAGTCGTGGCGGCTCTGCATCGCCAGATTGATGAAATTATTCATGTACCGAATGTTTATTACAATAATGCCCAGGGTGAACTGGCAAAGCGGATCGTCGAGAATACCTTTGACGGACAGGTATTTTTCTGCAACAGCGGGGCTGAAGCCAACGAAGGTGCCATCAAGCTGATCCGCAAACGCAATCCCAGTAAGAAAACGATCATTACCCTGAAGGACAGCTTTCACGGACGGACGATTGCGGCGGTCACCGCCACGGGTCAGCCGGTCTATCACGACGGTTTCGATCCGCTGCCCGGCGGTTTTGAATACTGCGAAGCCAACAATATCGCCATGCTGGAAAAGATGATGAACGCTTCCGTCGCAGCGATCATGTTTGAGCCGGTTCTGGGCGAAGGCGGAATTGTACCGATTACTCCGGAATTTATGCGGGCTGCCCGGGAATTATGTAATCACTACGACGCGCTGATGGTCCTGGATGAAGTCCAGTCGGGGATCGGGCGTACCGGAAAACTCTTTGCCTATCAGCACTATGATGTGGTGCCCGATCTACTGACCATGGCGAAATCGCTGGGTGGCGGCGTACCCATCGGCGCCTTTGTGGTCAAGCGTGAGCATTGTCATATATTACAGCCAGGCAATCACGGTTCCACCTTCGGCGGAAATCCGCTGGCATGTTCCGCCGGAATCGCGGTGCTGCAGGCAATTGCCGATGAAAACCTGCTGGAAAATGCGACGGAGATGGGTCAGTATCTGTGGGAAAAGTTGGAGGGCTTAAAAGCCAAATACGCTGTGATCAAAGAGATCCGCGGGATCGGGCTGATGCTGGGGGTGGTGCTCAGTGTTCCCGGCGCCGATATTGTGAAGCAATGCCTGAAGAAAAGGGTTTTGCTGAACTGCACGCATAAGACGGTATTACGCCTGATGCCGGCAATCAATGTGACGAAGTACAAGATTAACCGGCTGGTGAAGGTGCTGGATCAGGCTTTGGAGACCTATCTGACCTGGGGCGCGTGAATTTGTCATTCTTTCGGGACTTCAGTCCTGATACCTTTGCCATGTCAAAATCCCGACACCAGCCCCAGAATAAATAGATTATTCTCCGCTTCCAGGTCGTGAATATACTCGGCAATCAGACGCAGATTGCGCGCCATAAGATAGGTGCCACTAAGGGCGATTGTGTGATAATTATGCGCCGCGATATCTGATTCGATATTATTGTAAAGCAATGTCCAATAGAAATCTGACTGATCGTATTTGGGCGCAAAAACCAATTCGGCACAAATACCAATGGTTTGCGTTTCATCGGGATTCGCAATAAAATTTGGATTTGAATCCATCCGGATCAGGTACTGACCGGTGAAGGTCAGTTTGCCGAGATTCAGCACCACGTCGGGTCCGAAATATTGGACCACGTTGGTGGTGGCTATGATGACCGTTGCACCGTTCAATTTTGCCTCTTCACCGCGGTAGTAAAATCCGCCGATGCCGATATTTTCACCGATACCCTGAGCCACGCGAAGTCCGACATTTTTATAAGGATCGCTGTCGAAGCGATGGTTGTTTCCGGCTTCGGGTATGCCGTTGCCGTTGGTGAGCATGGCGACAATATCGGTGCCGGTTTTTTCAATCCCGTAGGCGAAAATGACACCGCGGTCGTAAGCCAGGTTGGTATTGGAATTACCAATCTTTTTTTTTAAAATGTAATAGTCTTCGTATGTGAGACGCAGTTCCCGTTTCATCAGCGGATCACAGGTCTGGAACTGCCCGACCATGATATCGAGCTTGCTGTTGAAGACATTATCAAAGTGAATATAGGCGTCCTCCAGCCCGGCGACCTCGCCGCGTTCGTAAATATAAAAATAGAAGTAATAGCCGATTTTTTTGTACAGTGTACCGCCGGACAGCAGCTTCAGACCGTAGGGCGTCTGCAGGTCCTTTTCAATAGCGCCTTTGGTTTCCAGCATGGCATACGCATCGAAGCGAATACCGACGGTAAAATCGCGGTTCAGCCAGAGTTTATCGTCACCGGCGGAAATGTAATCCCGGGATTTCTCTTCATTGGGCTCGATAAAACCGTTGCCGGCGAATTCATCGCCGTAGTCTTTCAGGCGCGGGAAGGGATCGTGACAGTTATTACAGGAGAATTTATAGCGGCGGGCGAACGCCGGGATTGCCAGTGCGGATTGACTGCTTATCAGAATGATAATCAGACAAATGATTAGTAAGGTCCATTGTTTATTCATTTGGTTCTCCTTAATCATACACTTCAAATGTTGTCGAGGCTTCATTCATGAGAATAATTTCACTTTCCTCCGCCGGGACTTTTAAAAAATCCGCTACCGGTTTAATCAGCTTCTGGTAATTAATCCGGGCGGTCACCGTTATATTTCCAAAGGCGATATCGTCCGGCATCTCCCAGGTGAAGGTTTCCAGTTTGGTCTCCCGGGGAGCGATGCGGTAGTCCACACCAAGACTGCGGGTATTCCATTGCATAATCGTCATGATGCCGTTTTCATCAAAATAGGGCATGCGAAAAATGCGGTTGCCCACCGGAATACCGTCCCGCTGAACACCCTTGAAGTTTTTCAAATCCAGCGGAACCGCCATATCTGTGTAAGCCAGCTCATCGGCGGCGATGGTATATTCCTCGCCGTCAAAGCCTTTTTTATCAACGGGAAGATGGTACTCTTTGCCTTCCGAATCCACTGCTCGTACATCCAGCCAGAGAATCCGGTCTTCCACGGAGCCGGTGGGAATTTTGTGCCCGGCTTTGGCGTTGAAAAGCTCCACCTGCAAAGTCACCACACCGTCGTAGGGAACCTCACGTTCATCGGGGTGAATGGAAATCTCGATGGCGCTTTTGAGTTTGGCTTCGTTGTGAGTGCCGAGGAAAATGTGCTGAGCAACCATGCCCTCTTCCGCCATCGGAGCGCTGCGTCCCCGGGCTTTGGGCATGTGACAGACAAAACAGGGCACGCCCTCCGCACTGTAGGGTCCCTCCGCCCACTCCATCTGGGTTGATTTTACATAGATACCGAAAGGATTCCGCTCATTATGACAGGTACCGCAGTATTCCGCCCGGGTGTAGGTTTCATTATATTTTGTAATGTGATGCGGTGACTCCAGCCCCTCCTTGGCGCCGTATTTAACGCGCCCCGGTTCGGATATCCAGTTGAAATTGATCGGGTCGCCGTCAATCCCGGTGATGGTATGACAGAGATCGCAGCTGACACTTTCGTTCGCCCGGGAATTTTCCTCCGGTCGCAGAGGCGGCTTTGAAGAAAGGGTCTTTCTGGCTGTGTGGAATCGCCAGCTCGAAGTATTCGACCTCGTCCCAGTGGTGGGTGAACGCCTGCGACATCATCGCCTGCCGCCACTGCTGGTAGATGCGGGTGTGACAACTTTTACAGACCTCCGGCTTTTCGTAATCATCATATTTTCGGCTGCCGAGCGCGTGTTCACCGGCTTGCTGACCCCAGATGTATGTAAAATTGATCAGTGCAATTAGCCATAATAATAAATTTTTATTCAAAAGACACCCGTTCTACTAATTGTTTTTAAACTTTTCAAAGTAAGCATCTATTTCCGGTCTGAGCTCAATGCCGACTCTTTCAAAGCAGTCTAATAGTTCTAAATAGGTACTATCATTTCCGAGAAAGTTCCATAATTCATCAGCAACTTTTACCCGAGTTCGACAGTTGTAGAGTAATATAAGAGAGGTTAACATACTGATATAACATAAGATAGACGTACTTTCTTAAGTCTACGCGTGTTACTACAGATTTTGAGCTATTGAATGTCTACAATACTTGCGGGTTCTTTAATCCCGAGCCGTCGCAGGATTTCTTGCTGAGCAGGTGTCAGTTCGGTTAATTGAAAGATCGTATTCTTATCAATGGTGAATTTACCGATCATCAAACGATTCATCTCCCGGCGGATTGACGCCCAGGATTTGCCGGTCTTATGCTCGGCAATGCGCGCCAACAAT
>DSAS01000088.1 GCA_011046365.1 Fidelibacterota bacterium | reverse complement strand
TTCGATTGAACCTGATGAGCGGTCTTAGACCGCCGGGACTTGCTCATCTGGTTTCGCATCACCACTTCACGATCGCTTCTGGTCTGAATCTGAACCGGTGTTTCTGTCTTTGCCTGATTCGTTTCAGACCTCGTCAGTTTTGTCATTTCACGGCTCCACTGGACCCGTTTCACTGCCTGGTCCCGATTCTCCGCCCAGGCAAAAGAAACCAGTAACATTAAAACCATGAAAATTTTGAATCCCTTTTGCATTTTTTCCTCCTGCTTTTGTTTTACGATTTTTGTTTTAGAGATATTATGGTTCATTAGACTTTCAACTGATAAATTCGGCGTTGCATTTAAACTTAAAATGATCAAATCACTACAGAATTACATCTTTGCCACATTTCTTTTTTATTTTCCAAATTAAACACGGTATTATTTAATCAAATTGCCTGTTAAACTCTGTGACGCCCGACACAGGGAAGTCCGATTAGATTAATTTTTGTGATCTGCGTTACTGGGTTTGATCCTTAATGATGAATAGACCGAAATCAACCCAGCGCCACATCCAGCAGCATCATCACCGCAAAGCCGATCATTGCACCGCTGGTGGCGACATCGCTGTTGGATTTTAATTGGGATTCGGGGATCAACTCTTCAATTACGACATAGATCATGGCGCCGGCGGCAAAGGCAAGCGCATAAGGCAGGATCGGCTTTATTAAAAGTACCGCCGCCGCTCCGAGCACACCGGCAATCGGTTCCACAACACCCGACATCTGTCCATACCAAAAACTTTTAAACCGGCTGAAGCCCTCCCGGCGCAGCGGAACTGATACTGCCGTGCCTTCGGGGAAATTCTGGATACCGATCCCGATTGCCAGCGCCACGGCGCCCGCCAGGGAAGCCGCCGGAAAATCAGCCCCCAGCGCACCAAACGCCACACCCACAGCCAAACCCTCGGGAAAATTGTGCAGTGTAATCGCCAGCACCAGCAGTACACTCCGCCGCCAATGGGTTTTGAATCCCTCCCTCTCCTCATCCGGAAATCCGATATGCAGATGAGGCAACAAGCCATCCACAATCCGCAGGAAAATACCACCGAGTAAAAAACCCACTACCGCAGGTATCCAGGGAATTCCGCCGGACTCCTCCGTCATTTCAATCGCCGGCGCCAGCAGTGACCAGTAACTGGCGGCAATCATAACACCCGCTGCAAAACCCAGCATTCCGTCCAGCAAGCGCTGATTGACCGTCTTAAACACGAATACCAAAGCAGCCCCCGCCGCCGTCATACCCCAGGTAAAACAGGTCGCCAGCAACGCCTGAACTACCGGATGCAGTGTCTTAAACCATTCAATCATAGATTTTCCTCACTATTTCCGCATCTTTTTATACTGATTTATCAGACCGTTGGTTGAGCCGTCATGGGAGTGAATCTCCTTATCGGTCTCGAGTTCCGTCAAAATCTGCCCTGCCAGCTGCTTGCCCAGCTCGACGCCCCATTGATCAAAGGAGAAAATATTCCAGATGATCCCCTGTACAAAGATTTTATGTTCATACATGGCAATTAATGCTCCAAGAACCCGCGGGGTCAACTTCTTATAGAGTATTGATGTGCTGGGTTTGTTACCCGGAAAAACCTTAAACGGTAGTAATTGTCTGATTCTCTCTTCGGAAAATCCTTCGGCTTTCAGCTCTTTTCTGACTTCGGACTTATCTTTTCCATTCATCAGCGCTTCCGTCTGGGCAAAGAAATTCGCCAGCAGTTTGCGGTGGTGATCGCCGATCTCGTTGTGCGACTGAGCACCAGCCAGAAAATCACAGGGCACCAGCTGCGTCCCCTGATGAATCAGTTGATAAAACGCATGCTGCCCGTTCGTACCCGGCTCACCCCAGACAATCGGTCCGGTCTGATAATCAACCGCTTTACCATTTCGATCCACGCATTTCCCGTTGCTCTCCATATCCAGCTGCTGCAGATATGCCGGAAAGTGTTCCAGATACTGTTCATAGGGCAAAATCGCCCAGGTGGCGGCATTGAAAAAATTGCGATACCAGACGCCCAGCAACGCCAGAATCACCGGAATATTCCGCTCAAAAGGGTTCTCCCGGAAATGCCGGTCCATGGCATGCGCGCCTTCCAATAACTCTCTGAAACGATCAAATCCGATGGAACAGGCGATGGACAATCCGGCGGCTGACCAGAGTGAATAGCGCCCCCCGACCCAGTCCCAGAAGCGAAACATATTTTCCGGATCAATGCCAAAGGTTGTCGCCGCCTCTACATTGGTGGAAACCGCCACGAAATGTCGGGCGATTGCGGCGCGGTTATCCATTTTTTGCAGCAGCCAGCTTTTCGCACTCTCGGCATTGGTCATGGTCTCCTGCGTCGTGAATGTCTTTGAGACGATGATAAAGAGAGTCGTCTCCGGATCGAGCGGTTTTAACGTCTCTGCCAAATGAGTACCGTCTATATTGGAAACAAAATGCACATTCAGAGCCGGATTGGCATAGGACTTCAGTGCTTCGGTCACCATATGCGGTCCGAGGTCCGAACCGCCGATTCCGATATTGACGATATCGGTAATCCGCCGATTGGTGAATCCCTCCCACAAACCGGAAATGACACTCTCCGAAAAGGTCTCCATCTGATCCAATACCGCGTTTACTTTCGGCATGACATCTTCCCCGTCAACATACATCGGTTCTCCGGAAAGATTCCGCAAGGCGGTATGCAAAACCGCCCGCTCTTCGGTTTCATTGATATGCCCACCGGCGAACATCTGCTCAATCGCATCCGCTACGTGCGTCTCATCAGCCAGTTGCTGCAATAATTGCATAGTTTCAGCCGTGATGAAATTTTTGGAATAATCAACCAGAATGTCTTCATGATACAGTGAAAACCGCTCGAAACGCTCCGGATCCTTTGCATACAATTTCCGCATATGCAGCTTTTGCATTTGGAGGTAATGACTTTCCAGCAGTTTCCAGGTTTTGGTTTTACGTGGATTTATTTTTTCAAGCATTATAATCTCCAATTATATCCTGGTTTTTAATTTGCTTAATGTGGCATCTGGTTCCCGGTAGCGACGATAAACAGATGTTAAATTTGTGTAATGAAACAAGCTGTTTATAACTGGTATCCGGGAAAGCCAAAATAGTAATTTTGAAAACAGATACCAGACGGTCAAATAGTACCCGTAATGGACTATCCGAATCCAAAACGAATCGCCGATCTGAACTTCAATTCCCAGATAAGTTATTACTGATCTGAGAAAATAGAAAAATACCGTTAGCAAGGATAATCGAAACATGACAAACGCCAACGGCTGCTGAACTTCAATCGCTTTTTCAGGACAAAAAGCCATGCACCGCATACAACTTTCACAGTGGAAAGTCCAGAAAGGGTAGGGTTGTTTCTTCCCAATCATTTTTATTGCGCTATTCGGGCAATAATCCGCACAGAGTCCACAGCCATTGCATCTTCGATTGACGAAAAACAATTTCGCCAAGCCCTCTTTGCCATAGACCATATATCCAAAACTGATTGGTAAAAGCAGGAGCCCCAGAATGAGTTCAACGCCGTTTAAAACCGAAAACCAGCTACGCCTACCAGACAGTATTTTCCCGATAAATAACTCACTTGGTTTCTGCGCCTGATCAATGATTCTTTGTACATTTACCGGCTTTTGACCGGAATGAAGAGCCATCCAGTTCGAAGGCATATTGATACTCTGTACACCTCGTACTTTGTAACCTTTTATTGCCAGTATCAAGGCAATCAGAAACGTCGCGCTTGCACTTAACCCGGGAATGAAAAACTTTTTAAACTGTAATCGTCCTTGTGTTGCGACTACTATCGCATGAGTTTTACGGACTCCGGGCAATTTTAGCACAAACTTGATCACACTCCATGGTGCCGTAAACCCATGAGTCGGCATAAAAATGCCAACCAGGTTTTCTTCAGAATCTGCAACCAACTGCCCACTAAAATATTTATCAATAAACTGATGCTTCGTTTTAATTCCCCGGTTCTCAGTGATCTGCTGCATCCAACTGGCGACCTTCAGGGAATTTCCGGTTCCGCTGGAAAGGTAAAATGACGCTGTGTTATAGTGACTATTCATGGTTGTTAGTAAGAGGAAATTTACATGTTCTTATGCGAAACATGAAACGAAAGATTTACTCCTTTTCAATCCTGTGAAAAATTATGTATATTTTCTATCAATGATTTCACAGGAGGGGATTTGAGCAGTTACAAAGTATTTATTTATGCATGTTTCGACTACAATCCGGACACCATCAGCAATCTTGTATCAAAAACAATCACCACAATCCCATTGACCAACCCAATTAAAGGCAAGATAGTCATCAAACCAAATCTGGTTATGGCACACCCGCAAGTCGCCACTGAATCTTACACTCGCAGTGAAGTTGTGGAGGGAATAATCCGGACGATTCTTAAAAATGGAACAGCCGTGGACCGCATAGATATTGTCGAAAAATCCGGTCTGGGAATTACTACCACTACCGCTTTTCGGCACGCCGGATACCGGAAGCTGCAACGGAGATACGGTGTCGGTCTTGTCGCCATGGAAGAAAGTCCCCAGGTTCGATTGGGTTTGGACAATGGAAAAATTCATAAAAGCATTCGGGTCGCCAGGGCAATCGCCGACCGGGATTTCCTAATTTTTGCACCGAAACTGAAAACAAATGTTCTCTCCAACGCCTATTCCGGCGCATTGAAACTGAATATCGGCTCCATAGACAGCAAAGAGCGAATGTATCACCACAATATGGACCTTCACAAAAAAATGATTGACGTCCTGGAAGTCAGCAATCCCGATCTGATCGTAGGCGATGGAATCCGCTTTGCTTTTGGCGGCAACCAGATGACCCAGCACGGAATGGATTTGGGTGTGCTGATTATTTCTAACAACGCCGTTGCCTACGATATGGTTTGTGCCAAACTGCTGAACCTTGATCCCTTCAAAATTGACCATATCAAAGAAGCCAGCGACCGTGGATATGGTCCAGGTTCCTTCGACGACATTGAAATCGCCGGAGATTTGCCTATCGAAACGGTTCAGCAAAAAACAGCCGGATTGGATTATGGTTATTATCCCGTTGACCAGTTCAAATGCAATTTCAATACCATCAGTGGAACGCCCTACTGCACCGGCGGTTGTCAGGGAATTTTCCTGGACTGGCTGCACATGGTCAAAGACCGAAAATTAAAAACACTGGATCGCTTCCCGAAACTGACAGCCCTTGTTGGAAAAGTGACTGGTAAAATCGAAGATAAAACGGTTCTGCTGATTGGCGATTGCGTCCAAGCTTCTACCGATGATCATGCCAAAAGCATCGTCTGCATCAAAGGTTGCCCACCCACCCATAAAAGCATTGCCGGGATATGATGGTGAAATTTTTCCTGCTGGCACCGCTGGTCAGACCAACATTGATCTGGGATGGATTCGGACTGTATCCCCTAAAAAAAGTGAAGGGCTGGCTGATAAATCTGAGATTGAAACCCACTCGTGGAAAATAATGCCCGAACTACCCGAAGTCGAAACTATCGTCCGTAACCTCAATGCCGCCAGTCTGCCCGGAAAAACCGTCACCGGCGCCAATATTTACTGGCGAAAAATTATCGCCAATTTATCACCCGGCGAATTCATTCAAAAAATTACAAACCGGACAATCGTCAAGCTCCGGCGGAGAGCAAAATTTATTATTCTAGATCTTGACAACAGTTCTCAGCTGCTGGTCCATCTGCGAATGAGTGGGCGACTGTATCTGGGACCAACTTCAGCAACACGGAACAAGCATGAACATGTCATTCTGCATTTGAACGATAATCGTGATCTGCGCTTCTACGACACCCGCAAATTCGGGCGCATGATCCTGACGAAAAATCCGGACACAATTCTTCAGAATCTGGGTCCGGAACCGCTAAGTGACGAGTTCACCGTAAAGCAATTTATTACAATGCTGAAATCAAAAACCCGCCAATTGAAACCGCTGCTCCTGGATCAAACCTTTATCGCCGGTCTGGGAAATATCTACACCGACGAAGCCCTCTGGCGAGCCCGGCTGCACCCGTTGACGATCGCCGCAACCCTTACACCCTACAAAATCAGCACTCTGCATACCGCCATTCGCTTCGTCCTGCAACAGGGCATTGACAATCAGGGCACGTCGCTGGGGGACGGGCAATCAAACTTTGCCTCTGCTGAAAACCGCCGCGGGAATAATGCCCGAAATCTGATGGTTTTTCGCCGCACCGACCAGGAATGCCCGCGCTGCGGCACCAAAATCAAGCGGATTATCATCGGGCAACGCAGTACTCACATCTGCCCGAAATGCCAAAAACATCCATAAATCCCGTGGATAGTTATCAATCCCTGCTTATATTTCAATGATTTTAAACAGATTTCGTGATGACTGCTAATTCCTTGGAAACCAATCTGATACAGGCACTCGGACTTTCAGAAAGCGTGCTGAAAAACCGATCCGGCAGCCAGGTTCGGGTTCCCTACGCCGAAAAAGATGGTCGCCTGGTGCATGTTTCGACCGTTGAACGGGGACTGAAATGCCACGCCGTCTGCCCGGTCTGCACAACCCCCGTGGTGGCGCGTAAGGGAGATAAAACCCGTCACCATTTTGCTCATTATCCCGGCGCGAACTGCAGCGCCGAAACGGTGTTGCATTTTATCGCCAAACAGCTGATCTACGAAAAATTACAGACCGCTGTCGCCCTGAAGCAGGTCATGCCTGTCGAATGGAAATGTATCGCATGTTCAGGGCGCCACCACATGAATCTGCTGGAAAACGTCAGTCAGGTGACTCTGGAAAAAAAACTCGGGCAGTGTCGCCCGGACATCTGTCTGCTGGACACCAATGACCAAGCACGCGCCCTCATTGAAATCGTCGTGAGTCACCGTCCGGACCGGAAAATCATTGACTATTGCAATCAGCACAATATTCCCCTGATAATTTTTCGTATTGTCAATGCCGAAGCCCTGGAAAAAATCGGGCGCTCTCCCAACCTAAATCCGTCGCTGGTGCTTTACTGCCTCCGCGACCGCTGTCCGGATTGCGGGGGACCACTGTTTGAGAAACGTCTATTTATTATCGCAAGCAGCTGCTGGCGCTGCGGAGCGCCCATGCAGCTGGCAGCTATGGAGATCAACCAAACACTCCACGGCATCACCCATTTCTCAGCAGCAGACCGACTGATCGCCCGCGAAAAAGGCGTCATCTTCCGGGAACACTTCAATAAAAAATCCCACCGGCGCGAACTGGCGGTCGCCTGCCCCTCCTGCGGTGTCGTCACCGGCAACCGCTTCGCAGGCTTTCAGAAGCGGATTACCCTTAAACGGATTGGTATCTGTCGGGGAAAAATCTGTCTGAACTGCTGGACTCATTTGGACGAACCGGTTTGATAGATATGACAATCATCCGGTTGATTTTTCTTACACTAAGATTGACATTTATTCGTCCTGTAATTTAGTCATCGTCAATGTACTCAGCTACTTATTCAAAAAGGAAAAATGACCAGTGAAACCTTCCATTCCACTGAAACCAAACCTGACAATCATTTCGAAAAAGGGAATTTTTTATTGGGTTGATGAACAGCAAAAGATCAAAAAGTACAGACCCTGGCTGGGCGACCTGTTCTGCTTTATCTATGACAGCAGTATGGCAAGGTCGGTATTCCCCAAAAAGTTCGGCGGCGATATCGAGCGTCATTACGAGATTCTTCGCATGCAGATGCAAGCCACCCACGACAAGCGAATTCTCGAACTGGGCACCGGCACCGGCAATGCCGCCTATTTTTTACCCCGGGACAATGAATACACCGGCATTGACACCAGCGCCGGGCTGCTGCGAAAAGCCCAAAAACGATTCCGGGAAAATGGCTTCCAAATCGCTGATCTCTACCTCGCCAGTGCCGACGATCTGCCCTTCGCCGACGATCAGTTCAATGTACTCCTCTGTCATCTCTCTCTGAATTTTTTCCCGGACATTCATTCAGTATTAACGGAAATTCAGCGGGTTATGCAATCCGGCGCCCCAATGTATTTCAGTATTCCTGTCCCGGAACGGGAAGGTTCGAAAAGTAAAATCCACGGAACACTCTACACGGAAGAGCAATATAAAACCATATTGAATGAGCACTCCATGAACTTCGAAAGTCTGCCGGATCGCAACGGTAATCTCTTATACTTCAAAGCGAGTATTTAAAAGTGCAGACTCCCGTCTTTAATAAGAATGTGACACGTTATGGTCTCTCTGAACAAATCCATGAACTTTGAATTTGCCACCGCCAATCGCATTATCTTTGGAAATGGTAAACGTTTTCAGGCAGTTGAGATTGTCTGCAAATTTGCAAAAAATATTCTGGTCGTCACCGGTTCAAATCCCCATCGGGCGGATTGGTTGTTTCGCCAACTTGATTCGGCAAGCCTTCATTACCATATTGCCTCTGTATCCAACGAACCTGACATCAATATCGTTTCTCAAATAACCGAAAAAGTCCGACTGGAAAAGAGTGATGCCCTGATGGCTATTGGCGGCGGCAGTGTCATTGACACCGCCAAAGCTGTTGCGGCGCTGGCGAACAATCCGGGTGACATTTTTAATTATCTGGAGGTGATCGGCAACGGCAATCCGCTCCAAAAAAGACCACTGCCCTTGATTGCCCTGCCAACAACCGCCGGAACCGGCAGCGAAGTCACCCGCAACGCCGTATTGGCAAGCCGCCAACACCGGGTCAAAGTCAGCCTGCGCCATCGTTGGATGATCCCCGAGGTGGCAATCATAGACCCGGAACTGACTCTCACGGTTCCTCCGGCTGTAACCGCTAGCAGCGGGCTGGACGCCCTGACTCAACTCATCGAAGCCTTTACAACCAAATATCACAACCCGCTGGTGGACGGAATCTGTCGGGAAGGCATCCGGCATGCGGCAGGTTCCCTTCAAATAGCTTTGCTCAATGGGAGTGATCTTCACGCCCGGGGAAATATGTGCCTTGCCAGCCTGTTCGGCGGTCTGGCTCTTGCCAATGCCAAACTCGGCGCCGTCCACGGCTTCGCCGGACCCATCGGCGGGCTTTTCAACGCACCCCACGGCATGATCTGCGCCCGGCTGCTACCGCTGGTGATTCATACCAATATCACTGCCCTGAAAAGCCGCCAACCCGATTCAACGCTGCTGAAACGCTATGCGGTAGTTGACCGGATCATCACCGCTGAAACGGGCACAGCCGGATTAAACGAGTGGCTCGACGATCTGTATCAGGAACTACCGATCCGACCGTTAAGATTTTACGGAATGACCAACACTGATATCCCACTGATCATTGAAAAAGCCCGAAAATCCAGCAGCATGCAGGGCAATTCCATTGAACTAAACCAAAGTGAATTGACCGATATCCTTACCCAAGCTCTATAAACAGTGCCTACTCATTCTATTAATGGAAAACATCCTTCACAAAATCCGGATTGCCGGGCATTTTCTGACATCCAATTGCTCGGGATTTTGTCCAAGACTTGATTTTTTTAATAGTGGAGTTTCCCGTGAACTACATTGCAAAATCGCTGGGCGATGGGATTTCTGCAAAGAATGCTGTGCTTTGAAGAGGATGCTGGCATCAGAAAACATGGTAATGTCATTGTTTATCATTATTACGAAAATGAACTAAAACCGGGAAACAGTTCCCCGCTCAACGATGTTGGCGGTCATTTATCGCTTTCCAGTCAGAATTAAACCAGCTTAACAGCAGATCAGCTGACTTTCCCCTTCTCCTTCAGCCGTTTGTATTCTTCCGGATGCAGCTTTTTCAGACACTCCGCACAGAGCCCGTGACTGAACTGGATATTGGAGTGCTTGCTGATATAGAGTTCCACCTCGTTCCAATAGCCCTCATCGTCCCGGATTTTTTTGCAGTTTGAACAGATCGGTAAAAAACCGCTCAGCGTTTTGACCTTATCCAGCGCATCCTGCAACTTGGTAATGATTTTCTCGCGCTCCCCTTCGGCAACCTTCCGGGCGGTAATGTCATGAAAATAGAAGATGCGCCCCCGCAATTTTTGCCGGTAATTGTACAACTTGTCTACCCGGAGCTCATAAGTTCGCGGGTCTCCGTCATCCCCCAGGACGATTTCCTGGCTGTAAGTGTCATCATCGCCAGACTCACAAAGGTGCCGATGCTCCGGTTTCAGAATTTTCTCCAGATGCACAACCGCGACCTTTTTACTCAGACCAAACAGCTCCCGGCAGCTCTCATTATAGTCCAAGACCCGGTTGAGCCCATCCACAACCAGTATGGGATTGACAATTTTTTCCAGAACAAATTCCCGGGCAATTGGAATCACCGACAACAGGTGATAACGCGCCACGCCAAACGTCATTACCACCCCAGACATTGCCAGAAAGGCGGTTGTCCAGTCAATCCGCGCCCAGCTGAAAATTTTAAAAATATACAGAATATTACCCAACCAAGGGAAGAGTCCGATTGCCAACAGAATGAAAAGCTGCTTTGTACTCAAATGGGGACGCCTGGTCAGCCGCCGAATGATCAACACCATTCCGGTCACCATGATGAGATTGTGATAAATAACGGCAATCCAGAACCAGATACCATAAGATTTGATGATGACCGAAAAAGGACCGCTGGTATCCAGAGCGACATCGTAGCGCATCAAGCCGTGATAATCATTTGTAAACATCATAATAAGAGTAACCAGGGGCTGGCGATTTACAAACTGACCAGCCTGATTTTTCTGGCGCCCTTCATTGGCTATTTTGGGAAATCATGAAAATAGCCCTGAAAAAGGCAATAATGATTTCCGGGTCTGACTGTTTCAGATTGCTTTTTTCCTGGAAATGACGGACAAATTCGATCCCGGCTTGCAGGTCATTTTCCTGGTGACGATTCAATCGCTCCGGCGGCAATTTCCGCAGCAACTGTTCATAAACACCGGGTTCATACATCTTCCTCAAGAGCTTACTATCGGCAACAATGCGCAGGGACTTTTTTAACGTTTCCCGAACAGCCGTTTCAGCATCAATCGCACTGCTCATCATGTCCACGAACATCTGCTCCCGGAAACGCTCTTCCTCTTCAAATATCTCGAAGAAAAGTTCTTCTTTGGACTGGAAGAAGTTATAGAAACTGCCTTTGGCGATTCCTGTTGCTTGCGTAATTTCATCAACAGTCGTCTTTTTCAAACCGTAGATTTCAAAGAGTTGCCTTCCCTTTTCCAACAGTTTCCGCCGGATGAATTCCCGTTCATTTAATTGCGATACTGATTTGAAGTTTCATTCCGAGAACACGCGCGTATTTTTCCAGAGTGGATAACCGTATATCTTCTGCGTGGTTTTCCATTCTTGATATTGCAGATTTCTTAGTATCAAGTTTATTTGCCAGTTCCTCCTGGGTAAATCCGGATTTTTCACGCATCTGTTTTAAAAGTATTCTGACTTTGAAATTTTCATACCCTGTATCAAAATTCTCTGAAAATCCAATATCTCTGCTTTTTCTATCTTCAATATATTTATTTAGATCACTAATATTATTTTCTCCTCATATAGTCTCTTTTGCGACTTTCAGCAATTTCAATATCACGTTTAGGTATTTTTTTGAGTCTTTTTAATAAATGCATGATTTAAAACAACAATTATATATCCATCAAAAAAGCCTAATATCCTATATGTTTTATCTCTTCCAGCGACACGAACTTCCCAAATATCATCTGTACCGGATAACTTTTTAAAATATCTGCCGGGAATAGTCACCAGTTCTTCAATTAACTTTAGATGCCAAACTACTTTTTGTGCTTCTTTAGACGAGAGAGAATCTAAAAAATCCTTGACATAACATTTTCCAGTCTCATTTCTGTAAAATAATATTTCTCTCATATTGAGAAGTTAACATACATGTTAACCTTTATCAAGTATTTTTTATATTTGCTAACAAACAGGCGTGCGCCACGCCGACGGAGCGCTGTCCAATTTTTCATTTTTCCAAACATTTCAAAACTCGTCAATCTTCAAATCCATGCAATCACCCAAGGCGTTGGCTCAAAGCCATGGATATTATTTTTGTCCTTTACAGATTGGATTGGCAACTTTGAAAAAACCATCACAGAAAGGAGGACAGAATGCGCTTTTATACTCATCAACATCATTTTTACGACGGTATCTCTATAGCGGCAGACCCGGATGGGTCTGAAAACAGTGATGGAAAAACAAGTCGGAACATGTGATCACCGGTGAACATTTACACGCGCTAAGAAGAAAATTTAACTTACGCAGGGAAAACTATTTTTTGCTTGCTTGTGAAGGACAAATATAGGTTAGGCTTTTTACAATTATGACTTAATAATTCCGACCAGTTCTTCAGGATCATATACTTTTAAAGAAGCGTATTTAAAGTCTTTAATATTTCGGGTTACGATTCCTTCAATATTGCTTAAACGAGCAGATTCATGTAGTACTGCATCTTCATAATCGCTGATTTTATGATTACATGCAGCTTCAAAAACTTGTTGAGGTAATTGCGTCAGTTTGAAAATATTTAACAGGTTTTTAATTAATCTTTTTGCTTCGCTTGTACCTTTTACTTTTGTAATTAAATATCCGATAGTAGTTATAGTAGTTGGGCAGAGATATCCTTCAATTTTCCCTTGTTCAACTTCAGACAATAAAAAAGTTGCAGAAGTATAATATGGTTTACGAAGAAGTAATACATCCAATATTATATTCGTGTCAAATAGGATTCTCATAAATATTTACCTTCAAGGTATTTCTTATAATCGGATTCATCAATATCTGAATTTGCCAGAGCGCCATACAAAGATTTTACATTAGGCGGTAATTCAATAATATCTTCAGCAATCTCTTTATTAATTAGTGCGTTAAAGTAATCAGCAACCATTTTAGAAAGTGATTTACCTTTTTTTTCAGCGACAGATTTTGCCAAATTTATGAGCCTATCTTCCATTCTTAAAGTCAACTTTGTTTGCATATCATCTCCTTGTACGTCATCCAATACAATAATAATACGTCACAATAATATATGCAATACTTTTTTATTTGTTCCACACCATTTTCTTATACACCATAACGGGCAAAGATGGGGCACGAGGCGCTTCGAAGCGACAAACTTTCACAATTCAAAAACCATCACAGAAAGTAGGGCAGAATGCGTTTTTATACTCATTAACATCATTTTTACGATGGTATCTCTATAGCGGCAGACCCGGATGGGTCTGAAAACCGTGATGGAAAAACAAGTCAGATCATGAGATCGCCGGTGAACATTTATGCGCTAAGAAGAAAATTTAACTTTCGCAGGGAAGACTATTTTTTGCTTGCTTTTGAAGGACAAATATAGGTTAGCGGAATTTTACTTA
>DSAS01000082.1 GCA_011046365.1 Fidelibacterota bacterium | reverse complement strand
GTGAGTTTTATCACTGGTTTTTATAAAAAATAAGTAGAAATTACAGATTCTGTAATTAGCCCCCTCGGTGTCTGGGACTGAGGAGGCGAAGCCCTGCCCGGGGGCGTATTGAAGCGCCCCGGTGAAATCCGGATAACCAATTAATTATGAGTAGCTTATGAAAGTACCCTTACTCGATCTGCAAGCGCAGTTGGCAACGATTCATGATGAGCTGCACCAGGCTGTCGCCGCAGTGCTTGACTCGACCCGTTATATCATGGGTCCCAAAGTTACCGAGTTGGAGGAACAGATTGCTGCCTATTGCGGGACCGCCTACGCCGTCGGGGTTTCGTCCGGCACCGATGCCCTGCTGATGGCTCTGATGGCGCTGGATGTTCAACCCGGTGATCTGGTGTTGACGACACCATATTCATTTTTCGCCACTGCCGGTGTGATCGCCCGCCTGCACGCTGTGCCGGTTTTCGTGGATATTGACCCGAAGACCTACAATCTCGATCCAGCCGCCCTGAAACGATGGTTGATAGACAATCCGGAGCGGGTGACGCGGGTCAAGGCGATCATTCCGGTGCATCTCTACGGACAGTGTGCCGATATGGATGCGCTTCGGCATCTCGCGGACGGCTTTGGCATTCCGGTGATCGAGGATGCCGCCCAGGCGATTGGCGCCCGGTATCCTTCGGAAAGCGGTCTGAAAAAAGCCGGTTCCATGGGACTCATGGGCTGCTTCTCCTTTTTCCCCAGTAAAAATCTGGGTGGCATCGGCGATGGCGGGATGGTAACTACGAACGATGCTGAACTGGCGGAGAAACTGATTAAACTGCGCAATCACGGTTCCCATCCCAAGTATTACCACGCCCTGATCGGTGGCAATTTTCGTCTGGACCCGATCCAGGCGGCGGCGCTGCTGGTCAAGCTCAAATACCTGGATCAATGGCATGCCGCCCGCCAGCAAAACGCCGCCTATTACGATGAGCACTTGAACATGCCGGGCCTGCAGACGCCGGCGCTGGTCTACGCAAGGGAATATCACATTTATAATCAGTATATTCTGAGTGTACCGGAAAAGCGGGATGAACTGCGCGAATATCTGAATGCCAGCGCAATCGGGCATGAAGTCTACTATCCCGTGCCCTTCCATCTGCAGGAGTGCTTCTCCTATCTCGGTTATAAGAGGGGCGCTTTTCCCCGCAGCGAGTACGCCGCCGCGCATACCATCGCCCTGCCCATCTATCCGGAACTGTCGGAAGAGATGCAGGCGTATGTGGTGGAAAAGATCCGTAAGTTCTTTTAAGTGATTATGTTTCATGGTAAATATTCAAATAAATAAAGCGCTTTTTAAAAAGCTCGATGCAGGTGGAAAGGGGGATTCAGATTATCAATAAATTAATTTACACCAACCCTACAACCATGCACTTAAAGGAACTTAGATATGCAATACTTCATCCATGAATCTTCGTATGTTGATGAGAATGTTCAGATTGGTGAGAACACTAAAATCTGGCACTTTTGCCACATTCAGTCGGGGAGTCAAATCGGTCGGCAGGTCTCCGTCGGTCAAAACGTCAATATTGGGAATAACGTCGTTATCGGCAACTTTGTAAAAATTCAGAACAATGTCTCGGTTTATGAGGGAGTCACTCTTGAAGATTATGTCTTTTGCGGACCCTCGATGGTCTTTACTAATGTGATTGATCCCCGCTGCAAATACCCTCAGCGCGGTTCGGAGTTTTACCGTAAGACCCTGGTCAAAGAGGGCGCCTCCATCGGTGCCAATGCCACGATCGTCTGCGGCAATACCATCGGAAAACACGCCTTCATCGGTGCCGGCGCGGTGGTGACCAGGGATGTACCCGATTATGCCTTGATGGTCGGCGTCCCCGCCAAACAGGTGGGCTGGGCGTGTGAGTGTGGTGAAATCCTGCCGAAATTCAAAACTGAGGTCAGCTGCCCGCGCTGCAGTCGCCACTACCGGCTGGAAAACGAGCAGCTGTCTCCAAGGAGCACAAAATAATTGGATTAACAAAAAGAAAAATGGTATAATTGTGAGAGAAACCCATGCAAAAAATTGCCCTGATCGGCTGCGGGCGCATCTCCGGGAAGCACCTGGAATCCATCGCCCGGCTGCCCAATGATTTGAAGCTGACCGCCGTCTGCGACATTCAGGCGGAGCGCGCCAGAGCCGCGGGTGAAAAGTACCACGTTGACTGGTATACCGATTACGAAAAGTTGCTCGAAAAGGAAGCGCTGGACCTGGTTGCTATCTGTACACCCAGCGGACTGCATCCCCAGCACGGGATTGCCGCCGCCCGGAAGGGCATGCACGTGATCGTTGAGAAGCCCATGGCAATTACGCTGGAGTCGGCGGATCAGCTGATCCATGCCTGCGACCAGGCTAAAGTCGAACTCTTCGTCGTCAAGCAGAACCGCCTCAATACCACCCTGCAGTTGCTCAAGCGCGCCGTGGATAAAGGGCGGTTCGGCAAAATCTACATGGTCCAGTCCAATGTTTTCTGGCAGCGCCCCCAGAGCTATTATGATCTTGCCAAGTGGCGCGGCACCTGGGAATTCGACGGCGGCTCCTTTATGAACCAAGCCAGCCACTACGTGGACGCCGTGCAGTGGCTGATCGGTCCGGTGGAGCACGTCATGGCAGAAACCGCCACCATGGAGCGCCAGATCGAAACCGAAGACACCGGTTCGGCGATCCTGAAATTCCGCAACGGCACCATCGGGACGATTAACGTTACCATGCTGACCTATCCCAAAAATTTCGAAGGGTCCATCACCATTCTGGGCGAAAAGGGCACCGCCAAAGTCGGCGGCATTGCCGTCAATCACATTGATAAGTGGGAATTTGAAGATTACGACGATGATGATCGCCTGATTGAAGAATCCAACTACAATCCGCCAAACGTCTACGGTCTCGGTCATCTGCCCTTTTATCAAAATGTGCTAGCGGTGCTGAACGGTGCCGCCGAACCCGATACCGATGGTCGCAGCGGACGCAAAAGCCTGGAGCTGATTATCGCCATCTACAAATCCGCCCAAATGGGCAAGAAAATCGCCCTGCCGCTGAAACTTTAATCTGTGCCTCACGAACAACTAATGACGGAGTCCCAATGAAAAATATTCGCATTGCCACCATCGGGCTGGGCTATGTCGGGATGCCCCTGGCGGTGGAATTCGCCAAGCAACTGCCCGTCGTCGGCTTTGATATCAACCGCCACCGGATTGACGGGCTAAATGCCGGTCACGACGCCACCCTCGAGGTGGATGATGCCAACCTGCAGTCGGTGCTCGTTCCGGAAATCAGCCGCCTGGAAGCTGGCGGCGGTCTCTATCTCACCGACCGGTTAGCTGATATCCGCGACTGTAACTATTACATCGTCACCGTGCCGACCCCCATTGACGAGTACAAACGCCCCGACCTGACCCCCCTGCTGAAAGCCTCGGAAACCGTGGGACAGGTGCTGCAAAAAGGGGATATTGTGATTTACGAGTCCACTGTCTATCCCGGTGCCACCGAAGAGGACTGCGTGCCGATTCTGGAACGCCGGAGCGGGCTGCGCTTCAATCGGGATTTTTTCGTCGGTTTCTCTCCGGAACGCATCAATCCCGGCGATAAAGAGCATACCTTTCTGACCATTCAAAAGGTCACCTCCGGCTCGACCCCGGTAACCGCCCGGAAAGTGGACGAGCTCTACAATCTGGTGGTGCAGAACGGTACCCATCAAGCCTCCTCCATCAAAGTCGCCGAAGCCGCCAAGGTCATCGAAAACGCCCAGCGCGACCTCAACATCGCCTTTGTCAACGAACTGGCTAAAATTTTTAATATTCTCGGCATTGATACCCTGGAGGTTCTGGAAGCCGCCGGGACCAAATGGAACTTTCTGCCCTTTCGCCCGGGTCTGGTAGGCGGTCACTGTATCGGCGTGGACCCCTACTATCTGACCCACAAAGCCCAGGCGATCGGCTACCATCCCGAGGTCATCCTCGCCGGTCGCCGCATCAACGACAGCATGGGCAAATATGTCGCCGGCGAAGTCGTGAAGCTGATGATCAAAAAGGGGCATACCATCGCCAATGCCCGCATTCTGGTACTGGGCATCACCTTTAAGGAAAACTGCCCCGACATCCGCAATTCCCGGGTCATTGACGTGATCGCCGAACTACGGGATTTCGGCTGCCGGGTGGATGTCTACGATCCCTGGGCGGACTCCGCCGAGGTGCACCAGGAATACGGCATCGAATTGATTCAAGAGGAAAAACTTAACGAAAGTCAAACCGGTTACGATGCCGTGGTGCTAGCGGTGGCGCACCGGCAGTTTGCAGAGCTGGATTTACGCCGCTTTACCAACGGCAACGGCATCCTCTACGACGTCAAGGGAATTGCCCGGCAGGCGGACGGGCGCCTCTAAGCAACCGGTTGATTAAATAGGTAAAGATATATTGAAAAAAAACGCCAAATTCCAAAGCGGGCGGAAAAATCCGCTCATTAAGGCGCTGGGGATACTGATCCAGTGGCTGGATAGTGCGCAGATCGAGTATATGATCTTCGGGGGAATAGCCAATAGTGTTTATGGTAATCCGCGCCAGACATTTGATATTGATCTGAAAGTAATTCTCGAACCACCCCGGACCACACGATGGTTGATTAAGAACGTCCAGGCGATCGCCGCAATTTTACCGGATCGTCCCAGGGATTTTTTAGACCAGACTCATGTGTTGCCGGTTCAGATTGCCGGTGTCGGGGTAGATATTGTCCAGGCAATCTTACCTTTTGAAATTGAGGCAATCCGTCGCTCTGTTCAAATCCAATACGCTGGTCTGGAATTCCGCCTCTGTACAGTGGAGGACCTCATAATCCATAAGGTTGTTTCAGAGCGACCTAAAGATTGGGATGATGTCCGCACCATTATCCGGCAGCAGGCTCATCGGCTGGACCGCCGGTATCTCTTACAACATTGCCGCGATTTGAGTCAGTTGCTAGCGCGTCCGGAAATATTGAATACGATCGAGAGGTGGCTTGATGAAGCCTGAGTATCAGGAATATTTAGACGGCTTGAGGAGCTTTAATGATTGGGAAACCCAGAGACGCCGGCAGCTGACGATTACCGAAAAACTCGATCAATTCAGAGCTCTATTCGAACTTAATGATCTTGTACCGGCGGAAATTCAGAAAAAAATGCATACGGAGCATCTCGCCGCACTCTGCCGGTTATCCGCATTACTAAAGGCAGTCCATGAAAGTCATTGAATATTTACAAAAAGCTAAAGATCCGCTGATCAGCTTCGAAATCATCCCGCCCGACCGGGGGCGCAGTGCCGAGCCGATCTATCGCATCGTCGAAGAGTTGCTGGAGTTCAAACCACCCTTCATTGATGTGACCAGCCATGCCGCCGACGCCAGCTATGTGCAGCAGCCCGACGGTAGCTATATCCGCAAAATCAACCGCAAACGACCCGGCACCATCGGTCTCTCGGCTGCCATCAAGTACCGCTACAAGATCGAAACCGTGGTACATCTGCTCTGCTCCGGTTTTACCCGCGAAGAGACCGAAGATGCGCTGATCGAGCTCTCCTATCTGGGCATCACCAACGTCATGGCGCTGCGCGGCGATGAGCATAATTACCGCAAGACTGTTCAGCCGAACCGCACCGTGAATCCCTCCGCCGTGAATCTGGTGGAACAGATCAGCCGCATGAACCGGGGCATATTTCTGGATGACGAACTGCCGGCTGATCCCACCGATTTCTGTATCGGCGTCGCCGGTTACCCCGAAAAACATGCGGAAGCGCCCAGCCTGGCGGCTGATATCCGCTTTCTGCAGCAGAAGGTGGACGCCGGCGCCGATTATATCGTGACCCAGATGGTTTTTGATAACCGCCGCTATTTTGAATTTGTGGACCGCTGCCGCGCCGCCGGCATCACCGTACCCATTATTCCGGGGATCAAATTACTGACCGCCCGCCGGCAGTTAAACTCCCTGCCGCGGATTTTCAATATCAGTCTGCCGGATGCCCTGGTGCAGGATGTTCTCGCCGCCGAAAACGACGCCGCGGTCAAAGAGATCGGCATCGCCTTTGCCCGCAAACAGGTGGAGGAGCTGCTGAATGCCAGGGTGCCCTGTATCCATTTCTACGTCATGCAGCAGGCTACCCGAGTCAAACAGGTCCTGGGGAGTCTGGGGCTTTAGACAATGCTGATTCTGGTTGACCAAAAGCTAGCTCTGTCAACTCTCCATGAACTGTGCCGGGCTCACTTTGGCAATTTTTTTTAATTTGTAGCCGATGTTGGACGCGGGATCATTGCAGCCGGCGGTGAAATGTATGCCGATGCCGAGGAACTGCTCCTGAAGAATGGATCGCAGCAAGCCTCTCTCTGGGGCGCCAACCTGTATCCGGCAAAAGCCGCCGATCAGCGCCTTGCGTTTGAACCCTTTATCAATATCCGACCTTTGGATGATAATCTTTCGACAACAATCCAGAGTGAGGAGACGCGCCGGAAAATCCGTCAGCTGACGGAAAGTTTGCTGATGGCGCCGGATGAGCAAATCGAGTTGGACGAATAGTGCCGGTCTATCATCAGTCACTGGTTCGACGTTTTAGCGGTTTTCCAGCCGAGCAACAGCTGATTATGATCTGTAATGAACTGAACCGGGCGACGGCTCAGCGTGAGCATCCGGAGTACTATCGAAAGGATCTGGTGCTGGCGATGGAATTGATGGATTTTACGATTCGAGATCCGAAATGGCAGGCGAAATTTAGGGAACTGCTGCGCGCCCGGGAACTCTTGGCGGTTCTTTACGGACAACCGGGACAGCGCCCGGAGGGACTTACCCGGACATTGGTTCAACTCCATCCGGCAGCCTATTGTATGTTGATGAAAGACCGGAATTAAGAACTGAAATGACCCAATATAATTTTGATCTGCATACCCACAGCAATGCTTCCGACGGCTCCTATACCCCCGCCGAGCTGATTAAATTAGCCGCTGAACAGGGTATCCAGACTCTGGCGCTAACCGATCATGATACCGTCAGCGGTGTCGCCGCCGCCCTGCAAGCCGGCGAACGATTCGGTGTCAAAGTCATTCCCGGCGTGGAGATCAGTATTGATTTTGCCCCGGGGACCATGCACGTCTGCGGCTACTTTCTGGATATTGATCATCCCGAACTGAAAAACGGTTTGGAATTTGTTCAGGCGGCTCGCCGCAACCGTAATCCGAAAATTATTGCAAAACTGAATGCGCTGGGCATGGCGATTACGCTGGATGAGGTCAAAGCCGTCGCCGGTCCCGATCAGGTCGGACGCCCCCATTTTGCCAGAGTATTGGTGCAAAAAGGCTATGTCGAAAATACCCAGGAGGCGTTTGACCGGTATCTGGCGAAGGGCGAACCGGCGTATCTCGATAAGGTCCGGCTGCCGCTGGAACGGGCGGTGGCGATGATCAACGCCGCCGGCGGGGTGGCGGTTCTGGCGCACCCGGTTACCCTGAAACTCAACTCCCAGCAGGCGTACTTGGATAAAATCAGCGCGCTGCAGGCGGCGGGAATCGCCGGCATCGAAGCCTTTAACAGCTACCAGAGCGCAGCCGAAAACCGGCAATTTTATGAGATCGCCCGTACGCTGAACCTGCTGGTCACCGCCGGCAGCGATTTCCACGGTGCCGCCAAGCCCAATGTCAAACTGGGTCACTTCGGAGAACATATTCCCCTGACCATCGCTGATATCCTTCAATCTTTTCGGTTGAAAGTTCAAAGTTCAAAGATTCAAGTCGCAAGGACAATGGGCCAAGGTGAAATTTGTGAAGGCGAGGTCGGGATTAGGCAATGACCGCTACGATCAGAGAGCCTTTTAAAAAATATACAATCAAACTTGATCGCCGGTTATTTGACTTTGCAGCCGCTGTTATTAAAGCGATGAGATCACTTCCCAGGAACCCTGAGTCAGAAATTATCGGTTATCAATGAATCAAATCAGTGACATCAGCCGGAGCGAATTACAAAGAAGCCCAGGCGGCATCATCCAATCCGGATTTTCGGAATAAAATTTATATTTCATTAAAAGAGATGCGAGAAACACACTATTGGTTGCGAATAATCAATGAATTGGAATTAATAGAGAAAAACGGTACACAGCGCTGTGTCTGACTCAAACATCTCACTTTCACCTTGATACTTTCACCTTGAAAAAAAGGAGTTTCCCATGACCAACCGAATGCCCGAACCACACGGTGGCTGCGGACTGATGAATCGAATCCTGCCGGAGATCGAAAAACAAAATGTCTTAAAAACAATCCAACATCTCAAAATATACCGGATCAGCATTGCCGACCTGTCTATCTTTTACCGGATCGCCGACGGGGCGCTGTCGCCGCTGAAAGGTCCTATGAATTCCGCCGAATTCCACCGCGTACTGGAAGCGGAGCATATCGAACGCAACGGTCGCAAATACGCCTGGTCTATCCCCATCGCCTTTCCCGTCGCCAAAGCGGAAGCAGACCAACTCAAAATCGGCGAAACGATTGCCGTACAAAGCGAAGCCGGTGATATTATCGGCATTCTGGAAATCGGTGATATTTATCCCTTTGATAAGGAAAAATACAACCGGGCGGTCTACGGCACGGAGCGCCATGACCATCCCGGCGCCCGCATCTTCGATGACGATCCCCGGGATTTCCTTTTAGGTGGCGCAATCTGGGCTTTTGAACAACCCCGCGATCCGAATTTCGGGAAATACATGCTGACCCCGCTCCAGACCCGCGCTCTCTTCGAAAAACGCGGCTACGATCGCATTGTAGCCTTTCAGACCCGCAATGCCCTGCATCGCGCCCATGAATACGCCCTGGTCTATGCCGCCGAACAGCTGACCGCCGCCGGATACTATACCGGCGCCGTGCTCAATCCCCTGGTGGGCGCTACCAAAAGCGACGATGTGCCCGCCGCTGTGCGCATGCGAACCTATGAAGCCCTTTTGGAATCCCGTATGTTCGGTCAGGGCGATTTCAACCCCGCCATCTGGGAAAAAGCCGGGCGCGACTTTGAGGATGACCTGCTGCTGATCGGACTCGATATGAAGATGTTCTATGCCGGACCCAAAGAAGCCGTGATGCATGCCATCTACCGCCAGAACTACGGTTTTACCGATATCGTCATCGGGCGCAAACATGCCGATGCACCCTATGATGACGGGAGAGCAATCTGGGGCGATTTTGACGCCCATGAAAAATTTGACCATCTGACCGGCGATTTGCAGATCAAACCGGCTAAAGTCGGTTTCGCCGCCTTTTTCGAGGAACTCAACCGGGTCGGTCTGACCGAAGAGTACGCCCCCAAAGGCTACCATTCGGTCAGCATTTCCGGCAAAGCCCTGCGTAAAAAATTCCAGGACAGTGAAGCCATTGACGAACGCATCATGCGCAAACCGGTGGCGGACATTCTGCGGGAATTTTATCAAAATTGAGCACAATCTTAAAGAAATAATGGCTCTAAAAATATTCCTGAATGTGATTAACTCCGGGTGCAACCTGCAAGAGACGCCACCTCCCAGCCACCAACTCCGAAGAGAGTTGCACAACGCCATCAACCAGAGCGAAAAGACCACCCTAGACCAATGACCATCCTCACCATCGTCGGCGCCCGCCCGCAATTCATCAAATGCGCCCCGGTCTCCCGGGAAATCCGGAAGCATTTCAAGGAAGTCATCCTGCACACCGGTCAGCACTATGACTATAATATGTCGCAGGGCTTTTTCGATGAGCTTGCGATTCCCGAACCGGATTACAACCTGGGGATCGGCTCCAATACCCACGGCGCCCAGACCGGACTGATGCTGATAGAGATCGAGAAAGTACTACTCCGGGAGAAGCCCGACCTCGTTCTGATCTATGGCGATACCAACTCCACCCTCGCCGGCGCGCTGGCAGCCTCCAAACTCCACCTTCCTGTCGCTCACATCGAAGCCGGCTTGCGCAGTTTCAATCGCAAAATGCCGGAAGAAATCAACCGCATCGTCGCCGATAAATTATCCAGATTTATGTTTGTGCCCACGCAGACAGCCGTCAGAAATTTAGTCCGGGAGGGTCAAACCGACGGCGTTTACAATGTCGGCGATGTGATGTTCGATTCCTTCTTGTTCAACCTGTCACGCCTTGACCAGACAAAAGTTCTGAAAAAATTCCAGCTGCAACCCAAAGAATTCATCCTGGCAACCGTTCACCGCCCCCAGAATACCGACAATCCCAATGTCTTGAAAGAACTGATCAGTGCCTTGGAGCACTTGCACGAGCCTACCATTTTCCCGATTCACCCGCGCACCCGCAACTTAATGGAAAAATACAATATTCAGGTACACGCAGATTCAGTACGTCTGGTGGAACCGGTTTCATATCAGGAAATGATCGCCCTGGAAAAAAACGCCCGCGTTATTCTCACCGACTCCGGCGGCGTCCAGAAAGAAGCCTATTTTGCCGGCGTCACCGCTATCGTCCTGCGTGGTGAAACCGAATGGGTGGAACTGGTGGAAAACGGCTGGGCATTCCTGATTGGTGACGATTTTCAAAAGTTATCTGGACTGCTCTCCCGCCGCATTGAGAAAAAACCATCGTCAAAATCTCTTTTTGGTGACGGTCAAGCCAGCCGGAAAATTGTATCTGTGTTATCCACGGAAATGTAACCGCTGACCATTAATCAACATACGAAAGGAATTACTAAAGTGAATCAGAAATCAACAAATGTCGTCTGGCACGATACGGAAATCACCAAACTCGACCGGGAAGAGCGCAACGGACACCGGGGCGTGGTCATCTGGATGACCGGGCTTTCCGGCAGTGGCAAGTCCACCGTTGCCACCAAACTCCAGAAAGAACTCTTTGACCGCGGCTGCCAGGTCTACATTCTGGACGGCGACAATATCCGTCACGGTTTGAACAGCGATCTGGGCTTTTCACCCGCCGACCGGGAGGAAAATATCCGCCGCATCGGCGAGGTCGCCAAACTCTTTGCCGATGCGGGAATGATTGCCATTACCGCTTTTATCTCGCCCTACCGCCAGGACCGGGATTTAAACCGCGCCCTGCTCAAAAAGGGCGAATTCATCGAAATTTTTGTCAAGGCACCCTTGCGAATCTGCGAAGAACGCGATCCCAAAGGACTCTATCAAAAAGCCCGCGCCGGTAACATCCCCGAATTCACCGGTATCTCCGCACCCTATGAAGAACCCCTCGAACCGGAGCTGGTTATCGAGACGGATAAATTGAGTGTGGAGGAATCGACCCAAACTATTATCGATTACCTTTATAAGAAGGAAGTGATTCAGTAATACAGTGATCAGTAAGCAGTAATACAGTGATCAGTAAGCAGTAATACAGTGATCAGTAAGCAGTAATACAGTGATCAGTAAGCAGTGATGATTGATGAGTGATCAGTGATGAGTTTGAGGAATCATAAGGATTTAACGGTCTGGAAAAGAAGTTTTAAACTGGTTATTCATTTATACAAAATCACGCTGAATTTTCCAAAGGGTGAACAATTCAATCTCATTTCTCAAATCAGACGTGCCGCTGTATCGATTCCATCCAACATCGCTGAGGGAGCAGGTCGGAGAAGTAAAAAGGAATTCGTCCAATTTTTATATATAGCACTTGGTTCTTTATCGGAATTGGAAACTCAGATATTAATCGCGGCAGAACTCGATTATCTCAATCCTGCTGATATATTATCAGATATTGAAGAAATCCGCAAAATGCTCCTTGGCCTCATTAAAAAACTTAAAACAACTGATTGATCACTGATTACTCATTACTGAATCACTCATAACTAAAAATGTTTGAAATCGGCTACACATCCGTCATCATTCTCCTCATGATCGTCGCCCTGGCGCGGGAGTGGTTCCAGCCTGCCGGGATCGTCTTCGCAGCCCTGCTCTTACTCCTGGCAGGTCGGATTATCAGCGTCAACGAAGCCTTTGCGGGCTTTTCCAATAAGGGTATGCTGACGGTGGGTTTCCTCTTTGTGGTCAGCGCCGCCCTGCAGAGTTCCGGCACCTTTGAACGTTTTGTCCTGACCATGTTGGGCAACCGCCACAAATCCGTCACCGGACACTACCTGCGATTGATGCTGCCCGTCGCCAGCCTCTCGGCTTTTCTGAATAATACACCCATCGTGGCAACCCTGATTCCCATGGTCAAAAGCTGGGCAAAGCGCAATAATCTCGCCGTATCGAAATTCCTGATCCCCCTGTCCTATGCCGCTATTCTGGGCGGCACCTGCACCCTGATCGGCACCAGTACCAATTTAGTGGTGCACGGACTCCTGCTGGAAGCCGGTCTGGACGGATTTACCTTTTTTGAAATTACCCGCATCGGCGTCCCCGTGGCGCTGCTGAGCATCCTTTTTCTGACCTTTATCGGACGGCGCCTGCTGCCCGACCGCAAAGATGTCATCACCGAGCTAGGCGAAAACACCCGTGAGTTTGTCGTCGAGTTGAAAGTGGGAGATGAATATCCTCACCTCGGTCAAAGCCTCGAACAGGCTAACCTGCGCCACCTGACCGGTCTCTTTCTCTTTCAGATAGAACGGCAGGGACAGATCATTGCGCCGGTCTCACCCCGGGAAAAAATTTACCTGGGCGCCCGCCTTTTCTTTACCGGATTGACGGAAACGATCTACGAACTCCAGAAAACCCCCGGTCTCTATCTCGTCAAAGATCAGCAATTCAAACTCGGCGAGGTGGATTCCGACCGCCTGAAAACCTACGAGGCGGTCATCTCCAATACCTCGCACCTCATCGGCGATACGGTCCGCAACAGCGGCTTTCGCAGCCATTATAACGCCGTGATTTTAGCCATTCACCGCAGCGGCGAGCGCATTGACAGAAAAATAGGTGACATTGTCCTGCAACCCAACGACACCCTCTTTTTATTGGCGCCCGCCGGTTTTGAAAACAGATGGTATCACTCCCGGGATTTTACTCTGGTGACACCCAGCCTGGATGTCTATTCCAAACCTAAATGGAAAGGCAACCTCGCACTGGGAATTCTGGCAGCCATGATCGTCGCCGCCGCCACCGGTCTGATTCCAATCATCTTCGCCGCCGCCATTGCCGCTGTGCTGATGGTCGCGACGAATATCATCAGCGGCAAAGATGCCCAAAATGCCGTTGCCTGGGACATTCTGCTATCGCCAAAGCCATCGGCAACTCCGGTCTGGCGGAACTGGTGGGCAATGCACTGATCAGCGGCTTGAGCGGAATGGGCGAAACCGGGATCCTTATCGGCATCTTTATCCTTACCAGCAGCTTTACACTACTGATCACCAACAACGCCGCCGCCGCCATCGTCTTTCCCATCGCCCTCTCGGTGACCCAGACCCTGAATCTCAACCCCCAATCCGTCATGTTGACCCTCGCTCTCGCCGCCTCCACCTGCTTC
>DSAS01000124.1 GCA_011046365.1 Fidelibacterota bacterium | reverse complement strand
GCACTGTTTATTCAGAAAGGTATTGATCTCGTCGAGGGTCATATTCTCTTTGCAGGCGATGGTATAAATCACGCCGGGATCAATATCACCGCAGCGGGTGCCCATGATGAGTCCCTCGAGAGGCGTAAATCCCATGGAGGTGTCTACCGAAATGCCGCCGTTAACTGCGGCAATACTGCTGCCGTTGCCGAGATGGCAGGTGATGATTTTCAGGTCTTTGATGTCCTTTCCTAAAATCTCGGCTGCGCGGTGTGCGACATAGTAGTGCGAGGTACCGTGAAAGCCGTAGCGGCGAATTCCGTATTTCTTGTAGTAGGTGTAAGGAATTCCGTAGATATAGGCGTAATCGGGCATGTTGACGTGAAACGTGGTGTCAAACACACCGACATTTGGTGTATCCGGTAACTTGTCCATGCTGGCTTCGATGCCCTTGATATTCGGCGGGTTGTGCAGTGGGGCATATTCGATACATTCGTAGAGCTTTTCCCGCACTTCTTCGTTAATCAAGACGGAATGTTTGAATTTTTCCCCGGCATGAACCAGACGGTGCCCGACAGCATCAATCTCCTTGAGATTGTTAATCACCCCGAATTTGGGATCGGTTAAAATTTCCAGAATCTGTTCAATGGCGGTTTCATGATCGGTGATTTTATCAGAAATGTTGGTTTTCAGACCATCCATCCGCTTGTGCGACAGATTTGTACCACTGATGCCAATCCGCTCGACAAGACCCTTGCAGAGAGCCTTCCTGCTTTCGGTATCAATAAACTGATATTTTACCGAAGAGCTGCCCGAATTGATCGTTAGTATTCTCATTAACTACACTCCAATTTTAACAGTCTGGTTTTTTTTCGCGCCACAGGGTCTGCACATCAATTTTTTAGCAACACCCAATTTTAGTCAATTTCCGTCAATTTTTCAAAAGGAAAATGCCGTTCGGTTGAAAATGTAAAATGAATTTTAAATTCAATATCCTGCACCGGAGATTAATAATTATACTACATTTTGATACATAGCTGGTTTAATTATAGCAGAATATCACTCTGGATTCTTAATCTATTTCTTTAAATATTGCCTGTAAGATTCTTTAATTCAGGGAAATTGTAAAAATCTCAATATTTCATGCTTACACTTTTTTGCTTGATTTTTAGTCGAGCTGCAAATATATTCTTGTCAGTATTTAAGGGTTTTGATTATATCTGGAAAACACTATGAGACATAAGACACAATTCATACCGATTGGGCTAAGCGCCCTTTTATTGGGAATATTCACAGTCGTATCGGCGCAGGTGAGTGCTCCGGAAATCTTTCCTTTTGCCAAGGAAAATACGATTCTGACCAAGGTTGCCGGCGGATTCAATTTTGACAATGACGAATTTCTGGATGTCATCGCCATTGCAGCCACGGTAGATGAAAAGGGACAGACAATACCACGGAGTAGTTATCTGGTACATTTGGAGGAATCGGTTACTCGGGATTTCATTGTGCAGTGGAAGTTTTCGGTTCCGGAGAAGCTGAAAGCCGATTTTGCGGATATAGTGGTCACCGATATGGATGGCGATGCCTTGCCGGAAATAGTCGCTGTTTTGAATATTTCGGATATCGGCGGCGCTGAACAGCAAGCCTGGCTTTATGCGTTTGAATATACGGATCGCTTTCCGGAAAAACCCACTGCAATTATCAGGAAACCCAGTGCCCTGATAACCCGTCCGCGACCTATGTTCATTCATACCGGTGACTGGAACGGCGACAATAATCCCGACTTAGTCGTCTCTTCGGGGGGACCGGGTCGCAGTATCATTATTATTTCTGTAAACGGTCAGGTCAGTACGGAAAATTTTGAAATAATTTATCAGGCAAATAATTTGGCGACACTACAGGGTATTCTCCCTTTCCGGGCACTGACCGCCAATTTGAACGTTGCCCCGGGTGAAGAGCTGGTCGTGTTTGGGGGCGAGAACAGCTTACAGATTGAGGTGTTCGGGCACGAAAGTCGCCAGGCGTTGCTGACCCATACCCTGCAGGGCGCCAGACGGAGGGACGTGGACATTGATCATCTGGTCGCAGCAGATGTGGACGGTGATGGTTTTGATGAATTGATTGTACCTTTAAAATCCGGTGGTGCCCGGTTAATTACCCGGCAGGAAAATCAGCTGGTCAGCTCCATTCTTCTGCCTAATGAAATATTGTCCACCTTGATGGCGGCTGATCTGAATGCGAATGGTTTGACGGAATTGCTATACAGTCAAAAGGGGAGTGCCACAATCTTTCGGATCGAATATGACCTTTCGGATATTTTAACTGACCCAAGTTCCTACCGGCTGACTCGCTATGATGATCCGCAACTTCAGAGTTTTGAATATCTTGATCTTGCTCCGGTTGTAGCGAGCTCGGGAAAGTATACCGGTTCGGTGATCATGCCTTTTATGGGTAAGAACTTTACAAAAAATGGTCTCTGTTTTTGGCAACTGGAAGAGACCGCCCCCTTTGTCGAGGAGGGACCGATTGATGAGGTGCTGGGCGAAGTTGATCTGGTGCTCGAATCCAAACGGGCGTCCGATGACGCCATGTCTTCTCCCATTGCGGCTGACGAGCTGATTAGTGAACTGGGCGGTTTACTGGGAGAAGAGGTTCCTCTGTCACCGCTTCCTTCGACCAAAACGGGTATGGTCAGCACCAAGTCTATCAGCGAAGTCTTCAGACCGGACATCCTGGTTCATCCCGGTGAAAAGGTATCCCGAACCATAACGATCAGGGATTTGACCCTCGATGACCTGGTGAATCTGAATGTTGATATTAAAATGCCGCCGGGGATGAAGTTTGATCTGCCCAATAAAATTTTTACCTGGTTTCCGGCGGATTCACAATTAGGTCTGCATACCATCCGAGCCGATTTTCGTTGGGCTGACAAACGGGATGTTCAAACTTTTACGGTTTATGTGAACGATCCTCCGCAGATAACGACGGTAATTCCGCACCGGGACATTATTCAGATTGGCGAGACATTTACCGTCAGGATTACGGTGAGTGACAGCAATGAAAATGCCTTTCTGGGATATAAAATGGTTGATTGTCCTGACGGCGCCGCGATCACTGCCGATGGGGTGTTGTCCTGGAAACCCTCTTTTGATCAAAAGGACTGGTACGATTTTCTGATCGAGGTGTCCGATGGATACGATACCGACCGGATTGCCTTCGTACTTTTTGTGAATCATCCCGTTGAAATTGAATCAGCCGCCAATCCGCTGACGACGGTGGGAAAGCGTTATCATTACCGACCGGTTATTAAAGATAAAAATGATGGTTTTTACGTCTACTGGTACACGGAGTCGCCCCGGATTACCGACTGGAAAAAATCGGGGATTTACGAAACCAGGATTCTGGATGAAAGCAGCCGTAACAACCTGGAAGCGTTGATCGAGCGCTATAAACGGGAGTTTATCCCGGCTGCGAATCCTGCCCGGGAGGTGCCGAAAAAACACCTGATTGATGATGTTTTTTTAGATGACGGGAAACTGATTTTTGTCTTTAACATTCTTGATAAAAAAATTCCCGACGGAACCGATGTTGTGCAAGCCTTCTTTCTGAGTCTTGGAACCGGAGTGCCCAAGCATTCCACACCCGAGCGCCGGTATTATTATACCTTCACGGCGAAGGAGTTGCCGAACGGTATGAGCATGAATGAGGAGGGCGTCGTTCAGTGGATTCCGCAGCAAAATCAGTTTGATTACCATTCGCTGTCCTATATTGTATCCGATGGTTATTTCAGCGCCGAAGAGCATGCCCAGATTTATGTCAATACCGTTCCGGTAATTGTCTCGACTCCCGACACAATCGCCTATGTCAACAGCCTCTGGCAGTATGAAATCAAAGTGACGGATTTGAATACGGACAGCAAATTAAGCTATGAATTGACCGAGGCGCCGGATGGTATGCTGATCTCGCCGCAAGGGGTTATCTCATGGACCCCTACGGAGATGCAGCTGAACTACAACAGGTTTGCTTTTCGCGTATCCGATGGCATGGCTTCGGACGAACAGAAAGGGAGAGTTTTTGTAAATATTAAACCGAAGATTCTGTCGGTTCCCAAGCCGGTTGCATTGACGAATCTGAAATGGGAGTATACTCTGGATGCCGAAGACCCGAACGGCGATCCGCTGGTTATGAAAGCCGTGCGGATTCCCAAGGGAGCGAAATTTGAACCGGAGACCGGCGAGCTGGTCTGGAGTCCGAAAAAATCCCAACGCGGCGTGACCGATATTGTTCTGGAGGTCGTTGATTCCCATGGCTGGAGCACACTCCAGGAATTTCAGGTACATGTCTTTCACAATCCGGGCACGCAACGTCTTAATTTCCTGCGTAATACCATTTCGCTACTGGCGATTCTGGGACTGATCTATTTTATCAGCGTTGGTTAAATTGATTTTCGGGGCGGCAATTTGTTTAAGATTGCCGCTTTTATCTTTTCACCAATAATATATTCAATATCAACGACCAGCAGATCGGCGATATTTTGCGCTGCCGCAGGTAGATTCACGGCATCTTTCCGGGTGGTGATCAGATAGCGGCAGTTATGTTTTTTTGCCAGATGGTCAAGCCAATGCACATCGCGCATCGTATAGCGATAATGATCCGGAAAGGATTTTGCAACCGGTTTTGTTTTGGTCAGTGACGCAACCAGGTCGAAAAACTGATTCGGGTTGCCCAATCCGCAGAAAGTCAATACCGTTTTACCGCTTAGCTGTTCCTGTGTAAAATCCGGATTGCCGGACAGCGAACCGATACGTGCAAGACCGTATGTCAGCGGCGCGATAAAAATAACGGTCCTGACTTTTTGGAATCTGCGGTGATAGCGGGCTGGAATTTCGGTGGTTCTGGAGATCAACAGGAGATCGGCGCGGCGCAGACCTTTCAGCGGTTCCCGCAGCCGTCCCGCCGGTAACAGGCGGCAGCTGTTTGGGTCCAGCTCAATATCCCAGAGGACGATATCAAGGTTCCGTTGGAGGCGGCGATGCTGAAAAGCGTCATCGGCGATCAGAATGTCGCAGCCGTAACGATTGACGGCGGTTTCTGCGGCGGCGCAGCGATCGGTGTCGGTAATCACGACCGTTCGCTCAGTTTGATCGGCAATCAGAAAGGGCTCGTCGCCGGCGACAGACGGTGTGAGCAGCACTTTTCCCCGGTTTTTAACAATCTGCTGTCCGCGGCTTTTGCGTTTGTAACCGCGACTGATGATGCCAGGTGAGTAGCCGAGCTGCGTGAGCCAATTGGCTAGTGCAATCACAAAGGGGGTCTTACCCGTCCCGCCCGCGGTGATATTACCAACGGAAATTACCGGTACATTGATTTTCTGCTGCGTCAACCAACCGCCGTCATAGAGCCGGTTCCTGATTATTATCGCAATTCCGTAAATGCCGGCGAAAGGGATGAGTGAAATCTGCAGCAGTGCTCTGGCGATTTTATTAATGTGAGTCATTTACATTAAGTCCAGAATCATCCGGGCAGCCCGTTTAGACGTGCCCGGCTTGCCCAGTTTCTGACGGACACCGGACATAAATTTGATCATTTTATCACGATAGTGCCGGTCGGATAAAAGTTTTTCGGCTTCTGTGACAATATTATCAAGATTGGCGGCGCGCTGGATCAGCTCGGTAATGCCCCTGCGGTTGGCGATTAAATTTGCCAGGCTGATGTAGGGCACTTTGATTAAAAATTTTCCCAGCAGGTAGGATAAATGGGAAAGCCGGTAGATGACAATCAGGGGCGTTCCGAACAGGGTCGCTTCGAGAGTTGCCGTACCGGATGACATAATCAGCAAGTCGGCTTCCCGGATTACCTGATGATTGCTGTTTTGCAGCCAGTGAATCCATTCGTGCTGAAAGTTACTTTCGTAAACTGAAGTGTTGATATCCGGTGCCACGGAGACTGCCACCTGTAAATCGGAATGTCTGGTCTTTAATTGAATGACTGCCTCCAGCATCACTGGCAGGTGGTGCCGCACCTCCTGCTGTCGGCTGCCGGGAAACAGACCGATAAACGGCTCCGTTCCAGCCGGAACTACTTTTTTTGGCGTGTCCGCGGTTGAGATTGTTTGGGAAATCTGATCTATAAGGGGATGACCGACGAAATGAGCGTTGACGCCATGGGACTTCAACCATTTTTCTTCGAAAGGCAGGATACACAAGACCAGCCGGGTATATTTGCGGATTTTTTTGACCCGTGCCTGGTGCCAGGCCCAAACCTGGGGACTGATATAATAGACTACGGGAATTTGGCGTTTTGTCAGGGCTTTTGCCAGCCGAAGATTGAAACCGGGATAGTCAATCAAAACTGCCAGGTCGGGGCGATACATATCAATATGTTTCAGGGTCTGTTTCCAGAGCGTATAAATGAAGGGCAAATGCCGGATAATCTCGACAAATCCCATAAAAGAGGTTTCCCGGATATGATACAGCAATTCGGCTCCGGCTCGCGCCATTACGTCACCGCCGATCGCGCTGATACCGATGTCCGGCTGAAGATGCCGGATTTCCGCAATCAGCCTGCCGCCGTGCAGATCGCCGGATAATTCACCGGCGGATATGAAAATATGTTTAGAGCTCATAGGGGTGATTGAGAGTTAATTCTTTGATAATAAGCACTGCCAGAAAGACAGCCTGATTTAGCAGCGTGGATTTTTCGGAGTTAAAAACGCTCGACCACTTTTTGGGGGGGCGCTGATTGGCGTCACGCCAGGGGCGCAAACGGGAGAGCAAGCGCGGCACATTTTCGGTATATTGGCGATACTCTTCACCGAATAGTTCCGTCAGCGTATCCTCCTCCAGCGCGATGATGAAGCCGTACTGGATGCTGAAATAGATGAGGGCGATAACCGCCAGGTAAACCATCCAGGGACCGCCGGCGATGATGGCGAAGCCCACATAGATCAGCAGATTGCCAAGGTAGAGGGGGTTCCGGACATGAGCATAGATTCCGCCGGTGGAAAGTCTCTTTGCCCCGACTTTGCGGGTGCGTGTGTTTCCACCAGCCTGCCGGACTCCGGCAAGGCGGACCGCCTCGCCCAGCGCCACAATCAGCAGACCGACAATTAGTCCGGTGGTAGTCAGATTTGACTGGTAAAGCAGAATCAGGATAAAGGGAAGCGGGGTAATTCCGCGGTATCGAAAGAAAAATTTACGCAGTGACATTTTAGAGGACTTTCTTTAATGATGTCTGAATTTGATGCTCGATTTGCAGGGCGATTTCCAGGGCTCGTTTGCCGTCCGCGCCGGTAACCGGCGGCGGTGCTCCAGTTGTAATTGTCCGGGTAAAGGCGCGCAGCTCTTCCAGCATGGCATTGGATTCGGTGGTATGAATTTCCTGATAGGTAATAAACCGTGTTTGCTGATCATTGATCTTGAGCTCGGCAATGGGTACGGTGCCGGATAATGGCTCACCCGGAGTTTGAGATAATGAATAGATACTGGTCCGGTTTTTCAGAAAGTCAATGGAGAGGTAAGCATCTTTCTGAAAAATGCGGATTTTCCGCATCTGTTTATCGGAGATGCGACTGGCGGTAATGTTGGCGACACAACCGTTGGCGAATTTAAGGCGGGCATTGGCGATGTCAATCGTGTCGGTCAAAACAGGTGCCCCGGAAGCGTCAATCTGTTCAATTTCTGAAGACACCATGGCGAGCACAATATCAATATCATGAATCATCAGGTCCAGAATCACAGCCACATCCGTACCGCGTGGGTTAAAAGGACTGATGCGGTGCGATTCGATGAAAAGCGGCTTGATCGGGAAATCGCCGATGCCGGACAGAGCGGGGTTAAAGCGTTCGATGTGCCCCACCTGCAAAACCAGTCCCTTTTGCTGAGCCAACTCGATAATCTCATCGGCTTCTTCAAGGGTCTGCATGAAGGGTTTTTCACAAAAAACATGCAAGCCGCGCTGGAGTGCCGCCCGGGCGACCTGATAATGGGACCGGGTCGGGACCACGATGGAAACAGCCTGGCACTTTTCCAGCAACGCTTCCAATGAATCAAAGGGAAGCGCCCCATATTCCTCGGCAATGACGGCGCTGCGCCGGCGATCGGTGTCGAAAAAACCGACCAGCTCCACGTTCTCCAGGGCTTTTAAATTATTGATGTGCCAGCGCCCCAAGTGTCCGGCACCAACAACTCCGATTTTGATCATAAGCACCTCATTTTCCACTGGAATTTAATTCCTGAGACGCAATATTAAAAACCATATCCGCGGCGTGATTCTCTATTTGATAATAAAGTGGAAATTTCGTACTTTTTCATGATTGAAAGTATGAGATGAAAATAGTCCGATATCTAAAGAAACCGAACAGGGTTGTAGCCAACCGCCGGAAAGATGAAAAACGCTTGGCGGTCATTTTTGTCGGCGTCCTGGGGCTGCTGTCATTAATTCTGTTATATTTTTATCCGCAGTCGGCGCCCTCCCGAAGCCTGATCCATCTCGAAGGGCACTCATTCCTTAATAAAACAATCCGGTCGGAGCTGGCGGTGAAAGGCTTCGCAGAAGTCCAGATTGATAGCGATAAAAGCAGCGGTTTGATTTTGGCTTTTATGATTCCCACCGATATGACTTTGGAAGCGGCGCTAAAGATGATTAAACCGATTGTCGGGCGTGACGGCTGTACGATTCGCAATATTAATCGCTTTTCAGAAAATCGTGGATTTATGGTAATGGTTGATTACTATAATCAATCGGTCGGTGCGATCACTTTTTTACGAAGCGAGCGACCCGGCGACTATTTTGTCCTGAAAGGCGAACTGCGGCAAAAACCGAAACTGGCGATCATAATTGACGATTTCGGGTATAGCAATAATGAGATCATCAAGGGATTCATCCGCCTCAACGAAAAATTGACCCTTTCGGTCATCCCCGGTCATCCCTATTCGCGCTGGGTCGCCAATGAGGGTCGTAAGAATAGCAAGGAGATCATTGTCCACATGCCGATGGAACCGGAACGTGCAGAATATAAAACCGGCGAAGATCAGTATATGATCCAGCAGAATATGCGTCGTTTGGAGGTGGAGCAGAGGATCGCGGGCGCGATTCTGGAGCTGCCGGAAGCCGTTGGTATGAGCAATCACATGGGTTCGCTGGCGACCGCCGACACCGAACTAATGAGCCTGGTGATGAAAAGTCTGAAGGAAAAGGGGCTTTTCTTTGTGGACAGCTTCACATCGCCGCGCAGTGTCGCCTACGAAACCGCCCGGGTTCAGGGCTTAACCTCCGCATGCCGCTCGGTATTTCTTGATAATAACAGGGATAAGAGCGAAATTCAGGCGCAGATCGAAAAAGCCATTGAGGTGGCAAAACGGCGCGGGTCTGCCGTTGCCATTGGGCATGTATATCAGGAAACGCTGGAAGTGCTGGAGCACTTAATTGAAACGGGCAAATTTTCGGGTATTTCACTCTGCTTTGCCTCGGAAATTGTTTCGTGAAAGGACAGTTGAAGATGCCTTACTTTGAGATCAATTTTGATCCCTTTATTGCCCTGGCAAAAATCACCGGGGCGCCGATTTCCAATCCGCTGAACCTGATCAGCTTTACAGAAACCGCTGATGTGGGCGGAATCAGTTTTACATATGGAACGGAGATCGGACAGTTGAATAATCTGGGGCTTCTGCGGTCCATGACAAACAGCCGTATCAATATCCGGGTTCCCGCAGATATGCAGGTGGTTCAGAAAGCCGTTTTGTTGCGACCGGATATGATTACGATTTGTGATCCGGAGACTGACGATACCACGGTAGATATTCCTTCGAAAGTGATCAGGGACCTGGCCACAGCGGTTGTCAATATGGAGAATGTCGGGGTGGCTGTGCGCCTGAAACCGGATGTGAAATGTATGAAGGAAGCCTATCAGATGGGTATTGACGAGGTGGAAATCGCCACCAATGAGCTGGTGGAACAGGCTAGCCATACCGCTTTTCTGGAATATCTGGGGCGGATTACCCATACAATTCGAATCGGCAGACGCAACAATTTGCGGGTGTCCGTCGGCGGCGCTCTGAATTACCGGATGATTCGGGCATTGAATGAGGTCGTGGAGGTGGAATTTATATCGGTGGGACGTGCCCTGCTGGCGCAGGCGTTTCTGCTGGGATTTGATACGGCGGTTAAGGAATTTATGACAATAATTGAGATTAGTTAAAGGAGAATACTGACATGATTTTGGTTGCGAAAAAGTTCCGGGGCAATATTATTGACAACTTTCACATTGGCTATGCTGTCGCTCTGAATGATAACAACGAAATAATTTTTACAGCCGGTGAGTCGGAGTATCCGGTGTTTATTCAGTCTGCCGGCAGCCCCTTTCAGGCGGCGGTATTGCTGGAATCCGGCGCCATTGACAAGTTCAAATTGGACGATGAGGATATCGCCATTACCTGCAGCAGCCATAACGGCGAGGTCTATCAGACGGAGGCGGTGTCCAGTCTGCTGAAGAAAATCGGCGCCAGCGTGGACGACCTCCTTTGCGGAGTCCATCCGCCTCATGATAAAACCAGCTATGAACAGCTGATTCTGCAGGGGCGCCGCCCGACGGCGTTGCACAACAGCAGCAGTGGGATTCATGCCGGGATGCTTGCCATCGCCAAAGCACTGGATGTCACTACCGACGGCTATACCGGTATCGAGCATCCGGTCCAGCAACGCATCCTCGAAAAAATTAAGCATTATGCGGAAAAGGATAAAATTCCGGTGGAAATGGACGACTCCAACGCCCCGACCTATTTTTTACCAATCATTACGCTGGCGATGATGTATCGCAAACTGGCAGCCGGCGCCGATGACGATTTGCAAAAAATCTTTCATGTCATGAATCTGCATCCCAAACATCTGGCGGGGAAAGGTCGCTTCGATTCCGATTTCATCACGGCGCTGCACGGCAAGGGAGTTTCACGCTACGGTTATGAAGGTGTGCGCGGGATCGGAATCCGAACCGAAACCGGTCATACCGGAATTGCCCTGAAGGTACTCAGCGGCGACTGGAAAGCCGCCGATTCCATGGCGGTGGCGATTATGAAACACCTGAAGCTGCTGGACGAGGAAACCCTGGAGAAACTGGGAAAATATGAATCAACAATTATCCGTAGTTTTACAGAAAAACCCACCGGACATATTAGGACCGAAATCGTAATTGATGAAAAATAGCATTCTATACTCATGATCCGGACTGTCTTTTTTGATCTCGGCAATGTCGTTCTGCGGGTTGATAAGGAGCGCATTCTGAGCGATTTTGCCCGATTGCCGGGCTTATCACTGCCGGCTGTGCGGCAGCTCGCTGAATCACCGGTGGAACTGGAGTTTGAAAAAGGGCTGATTGACATTCCTGAATATATTGACCGACTAAACCGGGAGGGCGGTTTGTCAGAGCCGATTACGCTGGAGACTCTGGTGGCTATCTGGCAGAAGCCGTTTGAGGAAATTCCTGCGGTTTGTGAGTTGATTCCGGTTATAAAAAAGCAGGCTCGGTTGATTCTCCTTTCCAATACCAATGAACTCCACATCAGGGCTATTCGGAAAAAGACGAATATTCTGGATCAATTTGATGCTTTGGTATTATCCTATGAGGTGAACGCCCGGAAGCCGGACGAGGCGATTTATCGAAAAGCGCTGGAGATAGCCGGAAGTGCCCCCGGGGAGTGTCTGTTTGTTGACGACCTGGCAGACAATGTCTACGCCGCCCGCAGGATCGGGATTCGTGCGCATCGGTTCAGTTCGGCTCCGCTCTTGCGCGATTTTTTAGCGGCGGCGGGACTGGTGCTGAATTAGATTGCATGTTTTCTATATAAATAATAAGTTGTACCGACGATGAAAAAGGAAAAACAGGCGGAATCTCTGCAACAGCTGATCCTGGAAATAGCGCTGGATTTTATTAATCTTTCGCCAATCCAGGTTGATGAAACCATTAATCGAGCTTTGCAGAAAGTCGGCGAATTTACCGGCTCCGATCGCAGTTATGTTTTTCAACTGGACCGAAACAACGATAAACTCAGAAATTCCCACGAGTGGTACGCAGCTGGAATTGAGCCGCAAATGGAACGGCTGCAGAGCATCTCTATAAAAAACCAGTCATGGTATCGCGAACGATTACTTGGCGGTAAAACGGTTTTTATCGAGGATATCCGGAAATTGCCGGAGAAGGCGAAGCCCGTAAAAGAGGCATTACTGGCGCAGGGTATTCAGTCTCTGGTGGTGGTTCCCATGAATTACAGCAATAGCCAGATCGGCTTCGTCGGCTTTGATTCGGTTGTGCGGAAGCGTCGCTGGTCGGGAGCGGAAATCGAGCTGTTAAAGGTCATTGCCGATATATTTGCGCATGCCCTGGTCCACCGATCGCTCGAGACCAAATTGTATGGATCGCAGGAGCGCTACCGCCTGCTGGTGGAGAATCTCAACGACGGCATTGTGATCAGCCAGAATGACAGATTTATCTTTTTCAATCGGCAATTTGCCGAAATGCTGGGCTACGAATACGAAGAGCTGATTATGGCTGACTACCGGCAGGTCTATACTACCGAAGGATTGAAAATACTGGAAGAGCGCGCCCGCCGGCGGGAACGGGGCGAAGAGGTCCCGGCGCGGTACGAGACGATTTTCTGAAAGAAAAACGGCGAGCATCTCTTTGTGGAAGCCAATGTGAAAATTATTGAGTATCAGCAGGCGCCGGCTACTTTTGCCATCATCAGCGATATTACCGAGCGTAAAGAACGTGAAAGATATCAGCGCAAACTGGAAGCGGAGCTGCTGAAGCAGCAGAAAATGTCCAGCACGGTGCTTTTTGCCGGCGGAATCGTCCATAATTTGCGCAATGAACTGGCTGTTATTATCGGCAGAGCCCAGCTGCTCAAGCAAAAGATACCGGACCTGAAGGAACCCGATATTATCGTTGCCAACGCCAACAAAATTCTACAAATGGCGGATATCTTTCTTAAAAAAGCTAATTTGGAAAAGATCGAAAAGGTGATAGATATTGACCTGAACGATTTAATCAGGACGGAAGTGCTTTTCATCAAATCCAATCTTTATGTCAAAAACCAGGTGGATATTCATCTGGAAACAGATCGCAGTATACCGCCGATCCGGGGATATTATATTGACTTCTCGCATGCCCTGTCCGGGATTATTGATTATTCGATCCATGCTATGGAAAATGCAGCTCGCCGGGAACTCCGAATTGGCACGAAATCTGATAAAAAGCAGATCCTGTTAACCATCTCCCACATGGGTAAATCATTAAGTCCGGAAGAAATGAAGACGGTTTTTACACCCTTCTATTCCGTCAGGCAGAGGGGCGGAAAACTGCCGGACGAACCGGATTCAATTAAAACAATGCAACTCTATAATGCATATATTCTGCTGGAACGATATGGGGTCAAATTCCAACTGGAGACCGATGCGGAAGAACAAACGGTTTTCCGGCTGAGGATACCAGTTGCCGAGTGAGCACCGGCTGAATTTTTTTCGCAATCGGACAAACAGATAAGCAAAGGTCGGGATGAATATTATGGACAGTTATGGTTGGATTTCTGTACTGCCGCCGCTGTTGGCAATTATTTTAGCGATTCGCACCAAGCAGGTTTACCCTTCGATCTTTCTGGGCATCTGGCTGGGCTGGACTGCTATCAACCGCTGGAATCCACTACTGGGATTGCGGGACGCGCTGGAAGCGACGGTGGATACTTTTAAGGATTCCGGTAATACCAAGGTGATTGTTTTCAGCATGATGGTGGGGGCACTGATTATTCTGATGCAGCATTCTGGCGGCGTAAAGGGCTTCATTCAGTGGATCAGTAAAAAGGGTCTGGTCAATAACCGCCGCAGCGCTGGTATTATGCTTTGGTTGATCGGGATTTTGATATTCATTGAAAGCAATATGATCAATCTGGTCATCGGTTCTATCGGGCGACCACTGTTTGACAAATTCAAGGTTCCCCGGGAAAAGCTGGCTTATCTGGCGCATTCCACTTCAGCGCCGGTCTGTGTGATGATCCCTTTTAACGGCTGGGGGGCTGTCCTGACCGGATTGCTGCTGGCGCAGCAGATTGACAATCCCTTCTTTACCGTTTTAAAAGCTGTGCCGACGAATTTCTAT
>DSAS01000139.1 GCA_011046365.1 Fidelibacterota bacterium | reverse complement strand
TATATCGGCGCGCTACTCTATGACAATCCTGACAGTATCACCCAGTCGCTGGGTAAACGCGACAGCGGCGATGGTGTCAATACTGACCTCTTCGCCATCTATCTCAGCCCCTACAACGACCGGCTGAACGGCTACCTGTTCATGGTTGCTGTCTCAGGCGCTCAAACCGATATCCTGATTTCATCAAGTGGGGATGACGACAGCTGGAATGCCGTCTGGGACAGTGAAACTCAAATAAATGCGGAGGGCTGGTCGGTTGAAATACGGATTCCCTATTCGGCGATTCGCTTTTCCGACAAGCCGGTCCAGAACTGGGGCTTTAATATCCTGCGCCACATCAAGCGCTGTAACGAATGGTCTTCCTGGAGTTTTATTGATCGTGAAAGTGGCGAATGGTACCACCATATGGGCGAATTGCAGGGACTGGAAAATCTGCAACCGCCACTACGGCTTTCTTTTGTACCCTATCTCTCCGGCTATCTCGAAAATAATACCGAAAATCAATGGGGCTATTCCTATAACGGCGGTCTCGATATGAAATACGGCATTAGTGAAAGCTACACACTGGACCTGACCCTGATTCCCGATTTCGGGCATGTCCAGTCCGACGACCGGGAGCTGAATCTGACACCCTACGAAATCCAATATGATGAAAAACGCCAGTTTTTTATCGAGGGCACCGAACTGTTTCAAAAAGCCGGTATCTTCTATTCTCGCCGGATAGGCAACAAACCGGTTTTCTATGACAATGCTGAAAATAATCTGTCTGCCAATGAAAAAGTCATCCGGAATCCCGCCGAAACTCAACTGATCAATGCGACGAAGGTTTCCGGGCGGAATCAGTATGGATTGGGTATCGGCGCATTTAATGCCATGACCGCTAAAACCAGCGCTACAATTAAAGATACGCTCACCGGCGCCAAACGAAAATATGTCACCCAGCCCTTTACCAATTACAACATCCTTGTCCTGGATCAAACCTTCCGCAAATATTCCTACGCCAGTCTGATCAACACCAACGTTCGACGCGCAAAATATACCGCCAATGTCACCGGTACGGAATTCCGCCTGGCGGACAAAGACAATCGCTATAATCTCTGGAGTCAGATTGCCGTCAGTCAGAAATTCGACGCCGATACCACTTATGACAAAGGCTTTAAAAATGATATCTATTTCGGAAAAGTGTCCGGCAAATTTCAATACAATTACCAGTTGTCAGTAATGAGCGACAAATACGACCCAAATGACCTCGGCTACATTCAACAGAACAACAGCTTCAAACACTTGGCATCCGTCGAATACAATATCTACAAACCCTTCGGAAAATTTCTGGAAATGTACCATCAACTCTCTGTTTCCCACAACTCCCTGTATGCACCACGGCATTTTTGTGGCTACACCCTGGATTACAGTTTTAAGACCAATTTCACTAATCACTGGTACGCCCAAATGCATGCCCAGTGGCAACCGGTGGAGTACCGGGATTACTTTGAGCCCCGCGTCGCCGGTCGCTTCCTTCGCACACCGCCGCTCTATCACAACTGCGGCGGCATTCAGACCGACACGAAAAAACCCTTTGCAGTCGCCCTTTTCGGCGGCTTTAACAAGTACTACAACGATCCCTTCGACCGGTTTTCTTACTGGCTCTCTCTGGAACCGCAGTTTCAGTTCAACACAAAATTCAATCTCGATTTTGAATTGTACTACAATAACCGATATAACGAAATCGGTTATGTGGCTCATGAAGACGACGAGAGTCGGATCTATTTCGGTCGCCGCCAGGTCGAGACCTTTGAAACCGTCGTTGATCTCGAATACCTCTTCACCAGTAAAATGGCACTGGATTTCCGCCTGCGCCACTACTGGTCCAAAGCCGATTATGCCGATTACTACATACTCCTGACAAACGGGTATGTGGAAGCGCTGGACGATTATACCGAAAACCATGATATCAATTACAATGCCTTCAACATTGATCTGGTCTTCACCTGGAACTTCGCACCCGGCAGCGAACTGCTGCTGATCTATAAAAACGGTATCAATACCGAGAATGACCGGGCACATAATTCTTTTTCCCAAAACCTACATGATACCATCGCCTCACCACAGGTTAACAGTCTGTCAGTGAAGATTCTATACTATTTAGATTATCTCACCCTGAAAAAACGCGGTTAGTCCCGCTGATAAATTCCGTTTCTGCAAAAATGAAACTTTTCCGGCACTCCCTGCGTCCTAATAACAGTAAGTGTTACTGTGGATTGAAAAATCCGATTTCCCTCCCAGTCCTTACAAACCCACACAAAGGAAAATCAGCTCTCCCCCGGGGGCTGATTTTCTATGAACGTAACCGCCTGCTCAGAAAACCGATTCATATTTATTTTAAAAATGCCGCTCTGCCCGGATAGTGCATCTTCTTCCGCGCCACCTCCTCCGGAAAGACAAAGTAGTCCACCAACGCTTCGGTACAGAGAACTCCTTCGCAATCAAACAGACCGGATCGCATAGTCATAATCCGCTTTTTTCGTTCGATAATTTTCGCCGTCAATGCAATGCTGCCCTTGTCAATCAGGACCGGTTTGAGATATTTCACTTCAATCCGGGATGTAACTCCGCCGGTTCCGCCAATTACATAGACCGCCCAGCTGGCAACCTCGTCCAGCAGCGTCGCCTGAATACCGCCATGCAGAACATTGGGATAGCCCTGGTACTGATCCTCGGGTTTCCATTTGGCTTTAATAACTTCACCATCCAGAAAAAAATCGAGATGCAGACCGATCGGATTATGCGGCGCACACACAAAACAGTTATAGCCCTCCAGGGCGATAAAGGGATTATTTAATTTTTTCATAAATAATAATTCTCCGGGCTTTTGTTAAACATCATTTTTTTTGTAATTTTAATAAATTTCGTGACAACTATCCACTTTCTGTTGAATCTGAGTCTCATATATTCAAGTTTTAGAATTTGAAGTAGAAATGCAGGAAAATTCAGACTATATCGCCTTGATGAATCGGGGTATCCGCCAACTTGTCACTGACGCTCTGAAAATCAGTCTGTGCAGACCGTCCCTGGCTCTTTTTATCCTGAAAAGTATTCACTGGCAACGCCAGGCTGAAAAGCGCCGCCTGGAATGGGAACAGAAAGATATCCTTGTCCCGCCCTTCATGATCATCAGCGTCACTAACCGCTGTAATCTCAAGTGTAAGGGCTGCTATGCACTAGCCCAGCAACGCCAGAACAAGACCGAAATGAGCAGCGCGAAACTAAAAGAAATCATCGGCGAAGCTCATGAACTCGGTGTGTCCATTATCCTGCTGGCTGGCGGCGAACCGCTGTTTCGGTCTGATCTGTTTGACATAACCGCCCGGTTTCCGGACATCATATTTCCGGTCTTTACCAACGGCATGATGCTCAATCCGGTAACGATTGCCAAATTTAAAAGACAGAAGAATTTGCTGCCGGTCATCAGTATGGAAGGCATGCGGGGAGAAACCAACGAACGGCGCGGCGAAGGCGTCTACGGTCACCTGGTTCGTATTATTGAACGGATAAAAAAAACCAGTATCTTCTTTGGCATTTCATTTACAATGACCCGTCAAACATTTGATACACTGACCAACGAAGATTTTATCAAATCACTGGTAAAACTCGGTTCAAAACTATTCTTCTTCATCGACTACATTCCGGTTCAGGAAGGTACGGAAGAAATGGAACTGACTCTGGAGCAAACCCGTAGTGTTAATCGCCTGATGGAAAATTTGAGAACAAAAATCCCGGCACTGTTTGTCGCTTTCCCGGGTGATGAAGAACAGTTTGGGGGTTGCCTGTCTTCCGGTCGGGGTTTTGTGCACGTGGCTCCCGATGGTAGCCTGGAACCTTGCCCCTTTGCGCTTTATTCCGATTCAAGTCTGAAAGATTTGTCGTTGAAGGACGCACTGAAATCAAAATTTCTTGTAACTAGTCGTGAAAATCGGGACAAACTGGACGAATCCAATGGCGGTTGCGCGCTCTGGGTGCAGCGGGAGTGGGTTAAGTCCCTGTTGACAGAATAATCTTCAAAATTATCCTCAGAACAACGAACCATTTTCTATTATTAAATTTTACTCTGTTTTTTAAATATTCTCGTTAACTTTAACCATAATTGGAGATATGAAATGGTAAAATGGCTGATTAACGTAATGATTATTGTATCGTACATTATGAATAGTTGCAACAATCCTGCAAATTTCGATCAGAAAGCCAGGCGCATTCATCATGAATTGTTGACTCTCGATTCCCATACCGACACTCCCATTGATATGGTGCGCTGGAATGCCGACATCGGGCAGAATCTCGCCGACAGCGCCTGGGGCGGAAAGGTTGACCTGCCACGGATGCAAAAGGGTGGTCTCGATGCAATTTTCTTTACCGCCTGGATCGGTCAGGGACCGCGGACACCGGAAGGCTACCGTCAAGCCAGAGAGAAGGTCAATCGCACAATTCAAGCCATTCACGATGCTGTCGCAAAGAACAGTGACCGGGCAGAGCTGGCGCTCACTGCCGCCGACGCCGGGCGAATCGCCAAAGCCGGCAAACACGCCGTCTATATCGGCATCGAAAACGGCTACGCCATTGGACTGGACCTGAGCGAAATCGAACGATACTACAATCTCGGCGCCCGCTATATAACGCTCTGCCATACAAAAAACAACGATATCTGCGATTCATCCAACGATACTACCGAACATCACGGTCTCAGCGAATTCGGGAAAAAGATCGTCACAGAGATGAATCGCCTGGGCATGCTGGTTGACCTGTCACACGTCTCCGATGAGAGCTTCTACGATGTCCTGGAAATCACCACTGCTCCCGTAATTGTGTCTCACTCCTGCGCCCGGGCGATCTGTGACAACCCCCGCAACCTCAGCGACGATATGTTGCTGGCGCTGGCGGAAAACGGCGGCGTTATTCAGTTGGCTGTCTATACCGAGTACGTCAAAACCCCCGAACCCAACCCCGAACGGGAAGCCGCCCTGCAAACGCTGGATGCTAAATACCCGAATTACGAGCAGATGATCGAAGAAGAAAAGAGGGTAGTCCGGCAGGAATATTACACCATTCGAAAAAAGTACCCCCTGAAATTGGCAACCGTCAGCGATCTGGTGGATCATGTTGACCACATCGTCAATCTCATCGGGATTGATTATGTCGGTATCGGCACCGATTTCGACGGCGGCGGTGAACTGGCAGACCTGCAGGACGTCAGCCAGATGCCAAACATCACCAAAGAGCTATTGCGCCGCGGCTATTCGAAAAAGGATATTCAGAAAATCTGGAGTGGTAATTTTCTGCGGGTCTTCCGGGCAGTGGAGCAAAGCCGCCCGAAAACTATCGGTTAAGGCTGTCCGGCAAGATTTTAACTTAAAAAACCAATCATTTTACGTACTTGGCGCCACCTTTGTGTCTTGGCGGTTAAAAATACGCTACGCCCCGGGCGACACACCCGGAACAGGAAATGAATGAACCACCCCAACACAAGTATCGGAGAATTCTTATGATTTAAACAGATTAACTCTTCGAGAACAATCGCAAAATTTTAAACAATCACCGGTGCCGCTTTTCCAGTACCGTCATAATTTCCGCCAGCGAAATCCCCTTTTCAGCCAGGAGTACCAACAGGTGGTACATCAGATCGGCGATCTCCTCCTTTACCCGAAGATTATCACCGTCAAGGGCGTCAATAACCACCTCTGTCGCTTCCTCACCTACTTTCTGGGCAATTCGGCGAATGCCGGCATCCAGAAGTTTGTTCGTATATGAGCCGGGCTGCGGATTTGCCTTGCGATCAGCGATAACCGCCTCCAGCCGGTAGAGAAAATCCCGGACATCACGGTTCTGTTCTTTAAAACAGGTCTCGGTGCCGGTGTGGCAGACCAGACCGGTGGGCTGCGCTTTCACCAGCAAGGTATCACCGTCGCAGTCCAACAAAATCTCCTTCAACAGTAGGAAATTGCCGGAAGTCTCCCCCTTGGTCCAGAGCCGCTGCCGCGAGCGGCTGAAAAAGGTTACTTTCCCGGTTTCCAATGTCTTATCATAGGCTTCTTTATTCATATAGCCCAGCATCAGAACCTTTTTTGTCTCATTATCCTGCACAATCGCCGGGACGAGCCCTTTGTCAAATGCGATGTTCATAAGCGCACCTCGATTCTATTTGTTCGCAGATGCCGCTTCAACTCCGGGATCGGGATTTCTCCGAAGTGAAACACACTCGCCGCCAGTGCCGCATCGGCTTTGCCAACTTTAAATACCTCAACGAAATGCTCTTTGCTGCCGGCACCCCCCGAAGCAATCACCGGAATCGGCAGACTCTCTGCCAGCTCCCGGGTAATTTCCAGCGCAAAGCCATTCTTCGTACCGTCATGGTCCATGGATGTCAGTAAAATTTCACCGGCACCGCGGTTTACCACTTCCCGCGCCCACTCCTGGGTACGGCGCTCAGTGGGTGTACGTCCACCGTGGATGTAGACCAGATCACCCTCCGGTGTCCGTTTTGTGTCAATCGCCACCACCACACATTGACTACCGAAACGCCGGGCTAAAGTCTCCACCAGTTCCGGGCAATTCACCGCCGCGGTATTGACGGAAATTTTATCGGCACCAGCCGCCAGCAGGCAGGCGACATCCTCCTCGTTGCGAATACCGCCCCCCACCGTAAAGGGGATGTTCAGGGTTTGCGCCACCCGTTCCACCAGTTCAACAAAGGTGCCGCGTCTTTCCACCGATGCGGTAATATCCAGATAGACCAGCTCATCGGCGCCCTGTCCGGCGTAGGCAGCGCCCAGCTCCACCGGATCACCGGCTGCGCGAATATTGACAAAATTGATCCCTTTCACCGTCTGTCCGTCACGGACATCCAGACAGGGAATAATTCGCTTCGCTAACATAAAAATTCCTTTAATTGCGCCAATTGAATCCGCCCCTCGTAGATCGCTTTACCGACTATGACTCCCTCGATACCGTCTTCATTCAGCTGGGTAATATCCGCAATATTGCTGACGCCGCCGCTGGCAATCAGCTGCAAACCGGGAAAGGCGCTTTTTATTTCACCATACAATTCAAAAGCGGGACTTGCCAGCATCCCGTCCCTTTCAACATCGGTGCAAATAGTCTGGGTAATTCCCATCCCGAGGTATTCCTCCAAAAACCGGAATAGGTCGCGGTCCGATTCTTCCTGCCAGCCATGCACAGCGATTCTGCGCTGTTTTACATCGGCACCCAGGATAATCTTCCGTGCACCGTAACGGCAGAGCCAATCCTTCACCTTGTCCGGTTCCTTAACGGCGATACTGCCGGCGGTAATCATCGCCGCACCGGATTCAAAGGCGATGCGCAGGTCGTCTTCCGTCTGAACTCCGCCACCGAAATCAACAACCAACGCAGTCTTTGTGGCGATCGCTTCGAGAATTTTCCTGTTAACAATCCGGCGCGCCCGGGCGCCGTCCAAATCAACGAGATGCAAACGCCGGATTCCATAATCCTCAAAGCGTTTGGCAACCTCCAGCGGATTCCGCTCGTAGACTTTTTGTGTATCAAATTCACCTCTGCTCAAACGGACGCATTTTCCATCAATAATGTCAATTGCCGGGATAATCGTAATCATAGTGCTAAAAAATTCCTCAATATCTGTTCGCCCACCGCCCCGCTTTTTTCCGGATGAAACTGAACTGCGTAAAAATTATCCCGCTGCATCGCCGCACTGAAGGGCAATATATAGTCCGTCGTCGCAACCGTCAGGGGATTGAGCTCGGCATAATAACTATGCACGAAGTAGACAAAGGCAGCGGATTGGACATTCCTAAAAAGGTCACCTTTGAGGTTGTGAATTTTATTCCAGCCCATGTGCGGCACCTTGTCATTCGCCGGAAAGCGCCGCACCGCGGTGTTGAAGATTCCCAGGCAGCGGCTTGCATTCTCTTCGGATGCCCGGCACATCAGCTGCAAGCCGAGACAAATCCCCAGAACCGGCTGAATCAATTGGGGTAACAGGTCGGCAATTCCCCTGTCCCGGATATAGCGCATCACCGATGATGCTTCACCCACACCGGGAAAGATGACTTTGTCGGCGGATTTCAGCACCTGAATCTCATCGGTCACAACCGGTTCAACTCCCAGGCGCCGCAGCGCCAGACGCACCGAGTGAATATTACCGGCGTTGTATTTTATCACCGCAATATTCATAAAACGCCCTTTGTGCTTGGAATGCCGCTGTTGCGGTCATCCCGGCGGATCGCCATGCGGATCGCCTGACCGACCGCTTTGAAGATCGCCTCGATCTTATGATGCTCATTCTCGCCCTCAGCTCTGATATTCAGGGCGCATTGTGCGGTATCGGCAAAAGATTTGAAAAAGTGATAAAACAGCTCTGTGGGCATTTTGCCGATATATTCCCGCTGGAATTTAGCATTCCAAACCAGCTGGCTGCGCCCGGAAAAATCAATCGCCACCTGTGCCAGAGACTCATCCATGGGCAGCAGGAAGCCATATCGTTCAATCCCAGTTTTATCGCCCAGTGCTTTATTGAATGCCTCACCGCAGACCAGGGCGACATCCTCAACCGTATGGTGTTCGTCCACCTTCAGGTCGCCTTTCGCCTGCAGCTGCAGGTTACAGCCGGCATGTTTCGCCAGCAGGGTCAACATGTGATCCAGAAATCCGATGCCTGTATCAATCTCAGTTTGTCCGTCACCGTCGAGTAGCAACCTCAATTTAACAGCGGTTTCGGAAGTCTTGCGGTCAACTTTGACGACCCGGGCAGGAAATGCCAGATAGCGGTAGATTTCCTCCCAGTCACCGGCAATGAAGTCCGCTTTTACATCCTTCTTCTTCCCGAGATAGATGGATTTGGCACCCAGGTTTTCCGCCAGCTGAATGTCCGTTTCCCGGTCACCGATGACATAGGAGTTCGCCAGATCGTAATTGCCCACCATGTACTTCGTCAGCAGACCGGTACGGGGTTTGCGTGTCGGTGCTTTATCCTTCGGCAGGCTGCGATCAATCAGCACATCACTGAATACGACTCCTTCATTACGGAAAGTAGATATCATCTTGTTCTGCACCGCCCAGAAATCATCTTCGGGGAAGGAGACCGTCCCCAGTCCATCCTGATTGCTGACCATCACCAGCTCAAAATCCAGCTGCCGGGCGACTTTTCCCAAGCCTGTAATCACGCCTGGGAAAAATTCCAGCTTTTCCAGCGAATCCACCTGTTGATCCGGCGGTTCCAGAATCAGCGTTCCGTCACGATCAATAAAAAGTACTCTCTTCATTATTTATCCTTTTTTAACCACAGAGACACAGAGAACACAGGGTTGTTTTATTATTTATTTCTCGGAGGTCTCTGCATGCTCTCCGCTGAATTTCTCCAATGTTTTGATTAATGTCATATTCTCTTTCGGTTTTCCAACGGTAATGCGTAAACAGTTATCACATCGTATCACCGTCGAGCGATCCCGGACAACAATCTGCTTTTCCCTTAAATATTCAAACACCTGGCGGGCGTCCCTGAATTTTACCAAAAGAAAATTGGCATCCGAGGGATAAACAGTGCGAACGATAGTCAGCCCCTTTAATTCCGTAATCAACCGCTTTCGTTCCGCCAGAATCCGGCGCACCATTTCCTCCTTTTTATCGGGATATGACAACGCCTCCAGCGTCAACTGTTGGGTCGAACCGCTGACGTTGTAGGGGTATTTGATTTTCGTCAACAACTCAATAATCTCCGGATCGGCGAACGCCATCCCCAGCCGGACACCCGCCAGCCCCCAAGCTTTGGAAAAAGTCTGCATAATCACCAACTGGCGGTACTGATTCAGCCGCGGCAGCCAGCTCTGCCCGGGCGCAAAATCCATATACGCTTCGTCGAGAACTACCACACCGTCGAAATTATCCAGGACCGTGCTGATATCCTTTTCCCGGATGAGATTGCCGCTGGGATTATTCGGCGAGCAGATAAACAGGAGCTTAACATCTTCGGTTTGCGCGAAAATCTTATCTAAATCTAATTGAAAACCGGCGGTCAGTGGTGTCTCCACGACCGGTACGTCATTGACATCCGCCGCGACCCGGTACATCCCGTATGTGGGCGGTAAAATCATCACTTTATCCCGTTGCGGCTCACATAACACCCGGATCAGCAGGTCAATGACCTCATCGCTGCCGTTCCCTAAAAATACGCGCTCAGGCGTGGTGCCCCGGATTGCGGCAATGCGGGCTTTCAGCTCCAGCTGATGCGGATCGGGATAGCGATTCAGACCGACATCCAGAACCGAACCAAAAGAGTTTTCATTGGCGTCCAGAAAAATTCCCCTGCTGCCCCGGTACTCATCCCGAGCACAGGAATAGGGCTTCAAGCGGCGGATATTGTCACGGACTAAACGCTGAATATCACTCATCGTGCACTCCCCTTTTCCAACGCCGCCAACCGAAGTGATACCGCCGTTTGATGGGCGTCCAGACCTTCCGCCGCCGCCATGCATTCGACGGCTGAACCGATGCTGCGCAATCCCTTTTCGGAAATGGTCTGAAATGTTATTTTTTTTACAAAACTGTCCACCGAAACACCGCTCAGGCTACGGGCATAACCGTAGGTCGGCAGCGTGTGATTTGTCCCGGAGGCATAATCGCCCGCCGACTCCGGCGTATAGGCACCGATGAAAACACTGCCGGCATTGATCACTTTTGCACTTAACGCCACCGCATTTTCAGTCATAATGATCAGATGCTCCGGCGCATAGGCATTGGCAAATTCCATCATTTCAGCCGGATCTTTCAGCAAAATCGCCCGGCTGTTCGCCAGCGCCTGCTCCGCAATGTCTTTGCGGGACAGGAAGGGTAGTAGCTCATTAATTTTACTCTCCACAGCTTTCACGATTGCCGGGCTGCTGGTTATAAGCATGACCTGGCTGTCTGTGCCGTGCTCCGCCTGGGAGAGTAGATCCAGCGCCACAAATTCGGGTTCGGCGCTCTCATCGGCAATTACCGCGACTTCCGACGGTCCCGCGGGCAGATCAATCGCCACTCCCTGCCGATTGACCAGCTGCTTTGCCATTGTCACCCAGGAATTGCCCGGACCGAATATTTTATCCACTCCCGGAATGCTTTCCGTGCCGTATGCCATCGCAGCGACAGCCTGAGCACCACCTACCTTGAACATCTTATCAACACCGGTAATTTTCGCTACGTAGAGAATCAGCGGATGGAGGCGACCATTCTTTTGCGGCGGTGAACAGAGTATGATCTCAGGACAGCCGGCAATTTTAGCCGGAATCGCCAGCATCAGAACTGTAGAGAAGAGTGGCGCTGTCCCGCCGGGAATATAGAGCCCGACCCTTTCGATGGGCACGCTGCGGCGCCAGCACCTGACCCCCGGACTGGTTTCAATAACCACTTCGGAATGTAACTGCGCCGCATGAAATTTCGTAATATTGTCAATCGCCAGCTGAATCGCGGCTTTCAATTCAGCGGAGATATTCTGCCCGGCAGCGGCGATTTCTGCTTCTGAGACAAGCAACTCCCTTAGATCGACACCATCGAATTTCCGGTTGAATGCCCGCACTGCGGCATCACCCTTATTACGTACGGCTGCCAAAATCTGCAGCACCCGGTCTTCGGCAATCTCCGCCGAATTGGCAGGTCTCTGGACAAGCAACCGCCATTTGTTCCGTTTGGGATATTCATAAATCTTCATACATTCCTCTACAGGATCATTTTTTCAATGGGAATCACGAGAATCCCCTGGGCACCGGCGGCTTTCAGGGCTTCGATCTTTTCCCAAAATTCATCCTCAGCGATCACCGAATGGATGGAGCTCCAGCCTTCCGTGGAGAGGGGCATAATCGTCGGGCTCTTCATGCCCGGCAGCAACCTGCAAATCGCCTCAATCTGCTCATTTGGGGCATTCAAAAGAATATATTTACGATTACCCGCCAGCTGCACGGCGCACATCCGGAATACCAATTTGTCCAGCAGCTGTTGGTTTGTGGAACTCAATTTTTTACCGGCGACCAAAACGGCTTCCGACCTGAGAATCGTCTCAACCTCCCGCAGACCATTGGACAGCAGGGTACTGCCGGTGCTGACGATATCAAAAATAGCATCCGCCAGCCCAATCCCCGGTGCAATCTCCGCCGAGCCGCTGATCTCATGAATGGTGGCATCGATTCGATTCTTTTTTAAAAAATCTCTCAGAATATTGGGATAGGATGTGGCGATATTCAGACCCTGCAGATCGTCCGTACCACAATATTCCCGGTCCTTAGGAAACGCAATAGACAGACGACAGCGCGCAAATCCCAGACGTTCGATAATTCGCAAAGGTCGTCTCTTTTCTAGATAGACATTTTCACCGACAATCCCGGCGTCAGCAATACCGTCGGCAACACATTCCGGAATATCATCGTCACGCAGATAGAGAATCTGCATCGGGAAATTGCGCGCCTTCGATTTCAGTTTCGCGCTACCGCCGTTTTCAAAGGCAATGCCGCATTCCCGCAGCAACTGAACAGTTTTTTCATTGAGTCGCCCGGATTTCTGAATTGCTAATGTTAACATGGCTTTCCTTTCAAAATAAAAAAACCCGGCTCTTTGCGGAACCGGGTGAACATCTACTGCCTGAAAATCACACTATCTCATCCCAGTTCCTCTGCGGGAATTATGGTGATGATGCATATGTGAGTTCCAGTTCATTTTCAACTCTATTTTACAACGGATGGAAAAGTAGGTCAATTTTTTCATTATGTCAATTAAAAAATGCAGAGCTGGTGCAATCCACCGAAATAATTGCCTTAAATATGTAAATTATACTTGACATATAGTTTATAATACATTACATTTTCGGCAGCAACTGGAGCAAATGATGAATTTAAAGAACAATTTGAAACGCTTTCGGTTTGACCATGAACAGATCACTCAGGAGAAGCTGGCGGATGCGCTGGGCGTTTCACGACAGACGGTTCTTGCCATTGAAAACGGCAAGTTCAATCCGTCGGTTAAACTGGCGCTGAAGATGGCACAGCTGTTCGGATGTCAGGTCGAAGATTTATTTTATCTGGAGGAGCAATAAATGATTACCCGATTTTGGTTTGAGAGTATTGTAGGCTTGGTCTGTATTATCGGCATCCTACTGTTCGGAAAAGCCGGTTTTGTCTGTTTTGCGCTGTTTGCTCTGTTACCTGTCGTCACCCGCCTAAGCAAGGGCAACAAGCCCGATGAGCGGGAGCTGCAGCTCTTTTATAAAACCGGTAATCTGTCGCTGGTGCTGACTATCATTGTCATTTACCTGATCAGCCGTCTCTCCGATATCGTCGTCAACGGTCATCGCATCGGTGACAACTGGATGCTGCTCAGCGTCACCTCAATTATAATGTTTCATGGCATCGCCGGGCTGATTGTGTTTCACCGGGGCTGAAAACCAACCAATCTATCCCTATCAATTCAACAGAAATCTATTTTTCTGGGTTTTATCAGTTATCGGCAATCTTCAGGACAGTTTTCTGCATTGGTAACAGGTGGTGATGCAGGTGATGAAAAATGGTTACCCGGCTATATTTTCCGACAACCTTTTTTAATATAATGTATTCTATTTATATCATGAATTTGGGATTGAAAATTCTGCTCTTCAATCTGATAACCGGAATTCTGGTGTTAAACGCCACGGAATCCGGTGCAGTACCGCATCAGGACATTCAATTTAAAATTTTCCCGGAAAGGGGACAGCTTCACAGCCGGGTCATGATCATCAATCCCGGCAGCAACCGCTTCCGGCTGAACAGCGATATGGTCATTGCCCGAATGAAAGCCGATGGTAAGCCAGTTTCATTCCAGACAGCCAAATTGGATCAAAACATAACCGAATTTACGCTGGCAGAAGCGACACCCGGGACAATCGAGATAAGCTACTCCGGTCCGATTCTTGCCTCTTCCTATCCGAAGGTGATCAACTTGGTCAACCGAATCGAACCGGATTTTACTGAACTGGCTGGTTATGTGCAGTGGTATCCTAAACCTGCCGGTGGATATTTTAATTTTTCGCTTGAGGTACGCCTGCCCCCAAGTTTTAAAGTCGTCACCAACGGATTGCTTATCCGGGAGCGGCGGAAACTTTCAAAATGGCGGTCTTTCG
>DSAS01000160.1 GCA_011046365.1 Fidelibacterota bacterium | reverse complement strand
GTCACAATCCGCCGGATGGGACCAGTGGACGGGCAAATTATAAAGCCGCTCTCGGCGGCGATGGCGACTCCGGCTGGGACTGGGTGCTGAATGCCTTCCGAATGGCGCGGGAGATTTTCCCCGCGGAGACCCGCCTGATGCTGAACGATTACAGTATTATCAACAGTTCAAGCAGTACCTCCACCTATCTGCAGATTATCGAATTGCTACAGGCAGAAAATTTAATTGACATCATCGGCGAACAGGGACATGCCTTTACGACGACCGCAACGACGACGACCATGCGCACGAATCTCAACGCCCTGGCAGCCACCGGTCTACCCATCCAGATTACCGAGCTGGATATTGATGGCACTTCCGACGCCGTTCAACTACAGAGTTATCAGCGGATTTTCCCAGCGCTGTATGAACATCCCGGTGTGGAAGGAATTACCCTGTGGGGCTGGCGGCGCGGACTCTGGCGTGATGAACAGGGCGCCTATCTGATCAATCAGGACGGCACCGAAAGACCGGCGCTGGAATGGCTGCGTAACTATCTGGATACCCTGAATATCGTCGTGGCTGTGGAAGATTTTCAGAGTCTGCCCGGTGAATTCAGTCTCAGTCAAAATTACCCCAACCCATTCAATCCGACGACCACTATTGCATTCACTATTCCGGAACCCACGACCGTACAAATACTCATCTACGACCTGAGCGGTCGCGAAGTTTGGCACAGTGTCAAATCCAACTATAGTACCGGAAATTATACACTAACCTGGAACGGCGTTAATCAAGCCGGGGCGAGTGTTGTCAGCGGAATCTACCTGCTGCATATGATCACGCCCCAATACTCAGTCAGCCGGAAAATGGTGCTGATGAAGTGAACCCGGCATTTCGGGCATATATCTCTTTGTGACAAAAAGATGCTAAAAGTATCTTCGTCAAATTATGCCCGAATATTGGGACTCTTTTTGCACAAATTTTGCATTTTTTACTTGACATATTTAACCGTTTCAATTAAAATTTAACCAGTACAATAAACAGGGATAGTAAGGCATGGAAAAGTTCATCAATTCTAATAATCATGAATTTGAACCAGCATGCAACAGCGACCGCTGGCGTCTTGGTTGCAAGCTAGTGTTCATTATCGGTTTCGTATCTCTCTTTATGTCCCAGTCTCTGATGGCGACAGGAACTATCAAGGGAAGGGTTATTGACAGGCAATCAAAAAAGGCACTACCGGCGGCGAATATTATTGTCAAAGGTACCAATCTCGGAACGGCAGCCGATCTGGAGGGGAACTATTTTCTCAACTATGTACCGTCGGGACAACAAGTTCTCGAAGTGACTTATATCGGGTACGAAACAGTTGATATTGAAGTAATAGTTCCAGAAGACGGTGTCGTAACGAGAGACCTGATGCTTTCGCCTGTGGCAGTCAAAGGTGAAGCGGTGGTAATCACCGGTCAGGCTGCCAGCCAGGGTGCCGCAATCAACCAGCAAATCTCGTCGAATACCATTAAAAACGTTGTGTCCAGCTCAAAAATCCGCGAATTGCCCGATGAAAGTGCCGCAGCAGCCTTGAGTCGTCTGCCGGGAGTGTCCCTGATGGATGGAGATAAAATCAGCATCCGGGGTGTCCAGGCGAAACAGAATTTAATTTTGGTTAATGGAGTTCAGTTGCCCTCTACCGATATGGAAGATCGTTCCACTAATTTAGGCTTCTTTTCGTCCAATATGCTGGCTGGTATTGAAGTTACCAAGGCAGTTACACCGGATATGGATGCCAATGCGATTGGGGGCGTTGTCAACCTGAGATTAAGAGAAGCTCCGACCGGGTTCCAGTACGACCTGTTCACTCAGGGTAGTTATAATACCCAGGACCACACCTATCCCGGTCAGAATTTCAAAGTATGGGGCAGTGTCAGTAACCGCTTTTTCAACGATAAACTGGGTGTTTTCATCCAGGGCAATGCCGATCGCTCGAATGTCGGAAATGACGAAGCCACCGCTGGTTATTCCATAGATGACGATAGCGCTCCATATGGTGAAGCTCCTTACCTGATGGAAACTTTTGTGTTTCTTGACGAAGAAAATATTATCACCAATTACGGTGGCAGTGTATTTCTGGACTACAAACTCCCCAATGGAAAAATAATCCTGCAAAATGCCCTAGCCCACACGATTAACGATAATGCCAGATACCGTCTGGAATACGATTTTTCTATCACTGAAGCGGTGTATACTTTAAATCGTGATAAACATAACAAAGAGCTGCTTATCAATGCGCTCCAATTTCATTATAATTTCGGCAAGGTTAGAGCCGACCTGGGGCTTTCGCATTCCTTCAGTGATAAGAATACTGATGTACGCTATGGTGATCCGGGGAATGAATTTGGTTTTCAGAATGTCTTGTCCGATACTACATTTGTTGATAATAATGGTGCACCGATCACCTATGAAAGTACCCGGCGCAATCTAACACATAAAGATGTATTCGATATTAAACTTAAATCAGATAATTGGGAGAACGCTCCGATATATGGCTGGTGCGTTACCCGCAATGAAGCGTTTAAACAACACTTATATAACGGAACACTGGATTTTACCGTTCCCATATCTTTTCTGAATACTATCTCCGGTGATATTAAACTGGGTGGAAAATTCACCCGTTCAGTCCGTACCAACGATATTGAAGCATCCTATCGCCGGACTGGTGAAGATGATTTTTATAACGGGGTCCTTACTTTTTTGGGTACTGATGATACCCTACATGTTAAAAAGAATCCATTGCTTTTTTCTGACATCAGAAACTATGATTATGATCGGGGTAAATATTTCTTCGAAGGGGATTATGAATTCAAATATGCTCTGGATAAGGATATGATGGATGAATTCATACCCGGTGCCGTCGCAGGTTGGTTAAAATCCCGACATAAAGCCAATTCACTCAGAGATGATTTTGACGGTTCTGAACTATTTACCGCGGCGTACCTGATGGGTGATTTCAATATTGGTCCGCGTTTATCATTCCTTGGAGGAGGTAGATTCGAGCACTTCAATATGGATTATACCGCAAATTTTGTCTATTGCACTCATTCAGTTGATGGCGATGCCAATTATAAGACCAGGTCTATTGAGCGCAATGACGATACCTTTTTCCCGAATGCTCAGATCCGTTATAAATTCACAGAGTGGGGCGATCTCCGGGCAGCCTACTCGAAGACGATTTCGCGTCCTGATTATATGGCGATTTTGCCGAGTGTTTATTATGAAAACGGCGGCGGAGTAGCGGCGGGGAATTCAGACCTCAAACCTGCCGTAGCGAATAATTATGATGTTTACATGTCTATCTATAACAATGAAATCGGTTTATTGACGCTGGGTGGTTTCTATAAAGAGATTGATAATGTCTTTTTCAGAACTGAGATATATTATCCACACTTGAGTCGTTATGGTGTGTCATGTCCGGACTCAGCCGGAATGGTTGACGCCGAACTGAACATCAAAGCCTCTCAGGTTCCCGGACAAAGCACTGTGACGACTACTTATGTCAATAATCCCAATCCGGCTTTTATCAGAGGGTTTGAACTTGACTGGCAAACCTACTTCTATTATTTGCCGAAACCCTTCAATACGCTGGTGCTGAGTGCCAATTATACCAAAACCTGGTCGGAGATGGATTATCTGCAACTTGCAAGAGAGGATTCCACTTACCAGGTTGGCAGATTCACCTTCCATAAGTATAAAACCATCGAAAAAGTACGCAATATGCGGCTGCTTGGTCAGGCTGATGATGTAGTCAATATTGCCCTTGGTGTAAATTATAAAGGTTTTGCCGGGCGGATCTCTTTTCGATATACGGGTGAGATGCTTTCATCAGCCGGGGTAAGACGTAATGAACTTGGAATCAGACCGGAAGATGATTTATACACGCGACCGATTACAAGATGGGATATTTCTTTAAAGCAAAAATTACCCATCGAAGGTTTAATGATCGGTTTTGAAGGCGTAAATATTTTTTATTCACCGGAAAAGACCTACAAGATTTTTCGCAGAAGGGCTGGTGAACCGATCATCGAAAACGAAGTCACTACCCGGTACACCCCTCGCAAATTTAGTTTTTACCTGAGGTACAATTTTGAATAGAGGGATTATCATTAATTCGCTAACTAAAAGAAAGGAGGGAGTAAAAATCAGTATTATTTCCAAACGGCTGATTATCATGTCAGCAAGATTGTCAACTCATTTTTTAAGTAGCAATTAAATGAAAGGAGTTTTGCTATGAAGAAGGGTTTGTTATTGTTTGTGGTTTTTTGTTTGGTTTTATTCTCAAATGTGTTCGCAGACGGTGTAATGGACTATGTGGATGAAGTGCGGGGAGATACCCTTGTCATTAAGGATTACGTTGACATGGGTAATGTGGCAGGTTCTCTGACAGAAGCTGTTGTCGCTGATTCGGTGGATGTACCGGCGGGTCGCGTATATGAGTTGAAAGCCAATGGATATTATCCACTTTCGACCAACCTTACCACTCCGGCGGATCGGGCAGTGATAATAGTCGGCGCCGACGACAGGCGATTGGTGACAAACGATGATGAAATGTCGGCACCCCCGGTAATTTGCGGTTTCGGCGGGAATACTGGTGGTATTAACTTTCAAAACGATTTAACGGTTAAAAACGCCAGTATTATTCAAGCAGCTGATAAAGCCACGTTAGGTTGGGCTTTTTTCGGCGCGGCGGCAGCAAATAAGACGCTTCGGGTCGAAAACTGCCTGTTTGAACATACCAGATGGGTTATGATTCAGTCCAATGACGCTCCGGGCACAAATGTATATATTAACGATTGTTATTTTGTTAATATGTCAGGGCAAGCCTGCCGGCGCAATGGTGGTGTATATGATAACGTCAACAATAATACCGCCACTATGTGGGTCGAAAACAGTACCCACGTCATGGCTCAGGGCATGATCTATAAGTTCCGCAACTACCAGGTGGGTGAAATCGTTTTTAACCATAACACTTTCGTCAATATGTCAGGGCAGGTTTTCGAGACTCTCGGATACCAGAGCGACATGATTGTTGTTAACAATATTTTTGTGAACAGCAACCTGCAACCTTACATGACTGGTCTGGATTATGGTGAAACCGATGCCGATTACCTCCCTATGGGTATTATTAATGTTGACACTCTGCCGTCCGGCTATGATGTCCTGCCCAGAAAAATGATGGTTGATGCGAATGTAGTTTATTGGGATCCAAAATTTGCGGATATGGTTCAAATCTGCATTGATAATCAGGTTAACCAATCAACCGATTGGCATTCGCAGATGATTACAATGAACAGTCGTACTCAAGCCATGTTTGACGACGATACGAATTACCCGTATTTAGTTGAAGGCACCTGGTATGAAAAGTGTCCGAATTTTACCAATCCTGAAGACCTGCTGACGGTTGGAGTTGATTCAATCAGGGCATTTAGCATAGGTACAGTTGATACGCTCAGCGGTGATGTGCTGATGGTCTGGAGAAAGGTATTAACAGATCTGGATAATTACTATGTATATTCAGACTGGCCGATTCCCATTGATCTCTCCTATGATGATGCCGACTTGCTGGAAGGTGGTATTAATGGATTCCCGGTTGGCGACCTGAACTGGTTCCCGGCTGAAAAAGCAGCCTGGGAAGCTCAAAAGAGCGCTGAATATGCCGCCATAGACGCCGCCATAGATGCGGGACATCCGGTGGCTATCAGGGAAACGGTGTATGAGCCGACTGACTTCAGACTCAGTCAGAACTATCCGAACCCGTTTAACCCGACTACGACCATCAGCTACACCCTGCCGAAAGCCGGGAATGTTACCCTGACCGTATATAACAGTCTGGGACAGGAAGTTATGACTCTGGTCAATAACGAATTCAAAGCATCCGCGGGTTCGTATAATGTCCACTTTGACGGTTCCGGACTCTCGAGTGGTATCTACTTCTATACCCTTACCTTTAATAACAATACTATTGCAAAGAAGATGGTATTGATGAAGTAGGTATGAACATAATTCCTTCTGGAAATTGTGTGGTACAAGACCCCGGTCCTTCTAACCGGGGTCTTGTGCCAAAAAGTGTTAAAGCTTATATTCAATCTTTGATCATATTCAATGAGGTTTGTTATGAAATTTAGATATTGCATTTTGATTCTGTTACTTGCTCTGGGATTGAACACCTTTATGGGATGCGAAAAACAAACCCGCTATGATCAAAAAATTGTGGCAACCATTGAATCCGATTATAAAATCAGTTTTACCGACCTCAATAAGTATGTCCACGATGAATTCTATCACCGCAGATTCAGAGATAAAAATGAAGCCTATACCCGCGCTTTGAATGAAATGATACTGAACCAGCTAAGATGTATCGATTTTTTCGAAACAGGCTTACATAATGATCAGCAGTTAATTCAGAATATTCGGCGGTTAATTAATGAAGAATTAATCGTTAAATATTTTGAATCAGAGTATCTGAGTAAATATACCAATGAAGAATTTGCCCGGAATATTTATAATCAGCTGGGAAAAGAGGTCTATTATCAACAAATCGTGATAAATAAACCTAAAAATGCCTCTGAAACTCAATTGGAAGCATTAGAGAAACAAGCTTTAGAAATAAAAGCAAAAGCCGATAAAGGCGCTAATTTTGATGAGTTACTTAATCAATATTCTGAAATCGGGCTGGAAAATACGGACCATTCTACTTCGATGATTGACTGGCGATCCAGTTTCGCAAGTCCGCATAATCGAGTGATTTTTAATCTCAATGAAGGCGAAATCCGGATACTGGACGAATACCATGCCTACTATATTATCAATATTATTGATGTAAAGAAAATAAATCTGGAACCTTTTGAGAAAATTAAGAAGGAATTGATTTCTAAACTGAGAGAAACTTACTACTATACGAGTTTGAATGAATACGACAGAGATAAAAATAATCTGTTCGATCCAAACAGTCTAAACTGGAATGAAAAAACTCTCGATCAGCTTATTGAATGGGCACAAATCCCGGAATTCTATCCGGATATTTATAAAGACACCTTGCAAGCTGCAATTGCGGATGGCAGGAATTTGACGATACTAACATATTCGGAAGGACAGATTGATTTAAAAGAGTATCTTCGGCTTCTGAATGAAATATTAATTCTGAGCAATAGCCGTGATCTGGATAAAAAAACATTGCAGGATTTTATTGTAGAAGCCGTGCGAAGTGATATAATTATCCGGAAAGCTCAAGACCTGGGATTTGAAAAAGAGGTTTTTCATCCCCGTACCAAAAATACTGTTTTACAATATAAAATTATTGATTTGTACAATCAGGTCATGATTGAATCAAAAATTCCTGAACCGACCAACGCAACCCTGCGGGAATTTTATCAGGCGAACAAGGATTCTCTGTACTATCAGCTGGAAAAAATCAATCTATTTGCCATGGTCTATCCCGATAAAAGCGAAGCCGAGAAAACCTGGGCAAAGATTCAGGCTGGAACCTCTTTTGAAGAAGCCGGCAATCGCTGGTTTGTCAAGACCTTCATCAAAGACCGGGACGGACAGATAAAATCCTATCTGAGCAAAGAGCCGCCGTATTTAGGGCAGGCGGCTTTCAAACTGCAGGAATCCGAAGTTGACGGAATAATCGAATACACCGATCCTGAAAAGGGCCCTCAGTATGCAGTCATAAAATGTGCCAAAAGAACTCCCGAAAAACAGCTGAGCTATGCCGACGTCCAAAAATCCATTGCTGACGATTTTATTAAATACCATTGGGACAGAATCAGTCGGGAAGTCAATCAAAACCTGCGCAACAAATATCGAATCAAGGTATATGATAACGTCCTGACAGAGGCTCTTGCAGCAGCCGGCAAAGATGATAAACCTTCGCCCGTTGCAAAAGGAGCTCAAAAGTGAATATTCTGTATGGTGGCAGATTGTTAAAATTGTTTATAGTCATGATTAGTTTTTCGGAGGCACACAAACAACTCTAGTAAGGTGGTTTGGGCATTATGGATTACCGGAAATTAGTCTGTCTGAATTTACTGCTGGTCTCCACTGCTCTCATCTGCTTTGAGATTATTTCCACCCGCATATCATCGGTAATTTTCGTCCAAAATTACGCTTTTATCATCCTGTCACTGGCGATTCTCGGTCTGGGAACCGGCGGTATCTTTTCATATTATAAAATCAATACGACCAAAATTCCCGAAGTGATCAGAGTGATCGCACGATTCACATTCTTCACCGGTACGTTTCTTGGTCTTTTCATCATCTGCGTCATCAGGTTCCCCATTACTAACCCCTCTATCTACTTTCCGTTTCTGTTTCTGCCGTTCTTTTTCGCCGGAATTGTATACGCCCTGCTGTTTAAAACATTTGCTGGCGAGAGTTTTAAAATCTATGCGGCGGACCTGACCGGAGCCGCCCTGGGATCGGGTGCGGCATTTGTGGCTTTTTTGTTTTTTAATGCACCTAATGCTGTTCTGTTTCTATCACTGATTCTGTTTTTAGCGGCACTCAATTTTATCCGGACGTTGATTAATAAAAAACTCTCGTTCGCCCTCTATTCATTTCTCTTTTTAATTCTGCTGCTGCTGGGCGGTTTCGGACATCGAACTATTCTGGGAGAAGTACCGATTGGTAATTTCCCTGAAAAGGATTTTTATTATGTTTATCCCAATCTTAATCATTACGATTATGAGATTGAGGACAGCCGCTGGAGTCTGTATGGTCGCGCAGACCTGGTGGAGTACTATCACCAGGACCTCGTCAAACAGCTCTTTATTGACGGTGCCGCCGGATCGCCGATGTACCGCTTCAACGGCAATCCCCGGGCGCCCGGCGCAATGCTGTCCAATATGTTGATCCGTCAGTCAACCACCGTACCGTTCATGTTTCTCCGAGAGCACGAAAAGAACCGGTTGCTGGTCATCGGTCCGGGTGGCGGGAAAGAGGTGTTAATCGGCTTATTAACCGGAGTTGAGCAGATCACCGGCGTCGAGGTGAATCCGGACTTCGTTGACATTGTCAAAAACCAGCGCGGTTTTAACGGTGGCATTTATACGGATTTTCCGAATATTCAGATTCTGGTCAAAGAGGGACGCCATTTTATTAAAAGTACAGAACAAAAATTTGACCTGATCGTATTGGCACTGCCGTCAACTGAACAGTTGCAGAATATTGATCATCTGGCAACGAGTGAAAATTATCTCCTCACCGTCGAAGCCATTCAGGATTATCTGAAAATACTGACCCCTGAAGGAAGTTTGATTTTTACGGTGCACAACCGCTGGGAACTGATCCGCCTGATTGTGACCACTCTGTATGCTCTTAACGATATGAGAATCAGTAATCAGGAGGCGCTGAATCATTTCGTTCTCCTGGCAGACGATTATACTCCGACGATAATGATTAAAAAAAGTGCGTTTTCTGAAAATGATATTGCCCATATCAAAAGCCTCAGCGCGCAGCTACCGTCGGGGTTCACCTCTATTACTTACCTGCCCTATCATTGGAATGAAGCCCCCAACACAATCGAGAACAAATTGCTCAGAAGCATTCGGGACAATCAAGTCTCTTTACACCAATATATCAAACAGGATAAATATGATATCTCGCCGGTTTACGACGACAGTCCCTATTTTTATAAAGTTAATCGTGGAATTCAGCGCGATTATCTGCGGCTTTGTCTGGGGATCGCTCTTTTCGGATTTATTGCAATTGCTGCTCCATTAATTAAAATAAAAAAATCACCCAGCCGGAAAGACTTACCACCCGTCATATTGCCGTTGGAAATCTTTATTTCCATCGGTATCGGCTTTATGATTCTGGAAGTCACACTTTTCCAAAAACTGATTCTCTATCTGGGTTCGCCGACGATCTCGCTGTCAATCCTGCTGGCTTCGCTATTAATCGGGATGGGCAGCGGCAGCTATTTCGGTAAAAAGCTCTTCAGTAGTGAAAATCCCGTCAAACGTCTGAACAGGATAAGCCTTGCAATAGTCCTTTTTGGCACCGTCGTTTTTCTCTTGTATCCTTATCTACTCAATAAATTATTAATCTACAGTCAGGTGTTCCGTTCTATCGTCTGTTTCTTATTCATGCTGCCTTTTGGATTTTTACTGGGTATCCCCTTCCCTTCCGCCATCGAAATATTAAAAATTGAGAATCTGGATAAATATATCCCCTGGATGTACGGCGTCAATGGGATCATGACGGTCCTCGGTTCTGTTCTGGCAGTGATTTTGTCAATGCTCAGCGGTTTTACGACGGCATTTTATTTCGGATTGAGTTTCTATCTGATTGTCTTTTTTATTACCCTTAAACCGAGTCACGTTCAGGAAAGGTCAAAACGCTCTCAACGCAAATGAATTCAGCAAATTTAACCAATATTCGTCATAATATTCATAAGGAGAAAAAATGCAAGAGAATCATGTTCAATTCATTCACAAACGGTCTGCTGTCCATCTCGTAATCATCTTCGTAATGCTCATCCTTAATCTACACGCCGCCGGTAAAAAGGGCTTGGTAATCAATGACCAGGACTATTTCGCAATGCCCGGTTTAAACGTTCTCGTATTTCACAATACCTTTTCTGAAGGGCATCAGGGCGGTTTGGAAATCATCCAGCACGAAAATCGCGTCGCCACCAACGGCGAAATCCGCCTGAATGCTACACCCGGTCAGTGGCAACCGACCGCCAAATTGGGCGAAGGGCTCCAGAAAAGGGGCGTCAGTCCTCAGACACTGGCTGTCGAGAGTCGCCAGGTAGACCGGCGCAGGAATGAAATCAGGATTCCCTGCAGTTTTCCGGATGAATCGCTGAATCGCAAAGGATTCAACCCGATTATCTATCCCGATCTGAACATCAAATACACGATTCGCGTACGTGCCAAAGGTCAGACGATTTTTGTCACGGTTGATTTCAATGAACCGATTCCGGAAGATTGGGTTGGACGAATCGGCTTCAATCTGGAACTGTTCCCGGGAAATTTATACGGGAAACACTATTATATGGGCGGCAAATCCGGCATTTTCCCCCGCCAGCCGGAAGGCGAAGCCTGGCTCAATCAGTTGGGTGAAGCCGAAGCGCCACCTCTGGCTGAAGGTCAGACACTGGTCATTGCCCCGGAGAGTGATCTGTTTCGGATGAAGATAGAAAGCAAAGGTACTCCACTTACTCTGCTCGACGGCAGTCTGCAACACAATAACGGATGGTTTGTGGTGCGCTCACTGGTGCCCCGCGGTGCCACAAAAAAAGCGATCGAGTGGGTAATCACCCCGCATGTCATTCCCGATTTCCACTATGAACCGGTGATTCATATCTCCCAGGTAGGCTATCACCCCGATCAGAAAAAGGTCGCCTATATCGAAATGGATAAACGTACTGAGTCCCTTCAAAATGCCGTTCTGTATAAAGTCTCCCCCGATGGTGAGTACCAGACGGTGCTGGATCAGAAACCCGGAGAATGGGGACAATACCTGCGCTATAAATACGCCCTGCTGGACTTTTCGGAAATCCGGGAGCCCGGTATCTATCTGGTAAAATACGGAAATCGCCGGAGCAATTCCTTTCGAATTGATCACGATATTTACAAGCATAATGTCTGGCAACCTACCCTGGACTACTTTTTACCGATCCAGATGTGTCACATGCGGGTAAATCAAAAATACCGGGTCTGGCACGGCGCCTGTCACATGGACGATGCCCTGATGATGCCGCTCAATATTCGGCATTTCGACGGTTACAACAATGAGGGCATGCAGTCAAATCTGACCGATTACAAGGCGTTGGAACATGTTCCCGGATTAAATGTTGGTGGCTGGCACGACGCCGGTGATTATGATCTGCGGGTCGAATCGCAAGCCCAGGCAGTTATAATACTGGCTCAGGCGTATGAAGAATTCGGAGTTCAGTGGGACAATACCTTTATAGATCAGGAGAATCATCATGTTGAAATTCATCAACCTGACGGTAAACCCGACCTGTTACAGCAGGTAGAGCACGGCGTTCTGGCGATTCTTGCCGGATATCGTCAATTCGGTCGGCTCTACCGGGGGATAATCTGTCCGACCCTTCGCCAGTACGTCATGCTGGGCGACGGTTCGACTATGACGGATGGGAAGGTCTTTGACGATCCCGAGGCAAGAGCCAAAGCCGCCGATCTGGATGAGATGTGGTATAAAAAAGTAGCGAACCGCTATTCAAAAATATTCGATCCGGAATTAAACGCCGACGAAATCCAGGCATACATTCCGGATTTGGACGACCGCCTGGTTTTCACCGACGAAAGAGCCGATTATCAATTAGTCGGCGCTACCAGCCTGGCTGCCGCCGCCCGGGTCCTGAAAGGCTATAACGAGCCACTGGCGGAGGAGTGCCTCCGGGTTGCCGAAGACCTGTATGCGACATTCAAAGGCGCTGCAACGAGCGATGAATATATGGGCTCGGGAGCTTCACTGAACACGCTCTGCGAACTGATTATCACCACAAATTCCCAAAAATATAAAGACGAATTATACGGAATGCAGGACGAGATTGACAAAGATTTTCGATATACGTGCAGTGCCATCGCTCGCGTTCTGCCGTTCATTGATAATGAAGAATTCAAAGCCGCTGCAAAAAATATAGCCCGGAAAATGAAACCGGAATTGGATAAAATCATGAATGAAAGCCCCTTCGGATGCCCCTTGCGGACTCCCGAACGAATCGGATATAATCAATACTATCTGCACAAAGCCTGGCCGGATTTATTCACATCGGATTATCTGTATGCCGTGGTCAATTATCTGCTGGGATGCCGACCGGGCAGCACAACCAACAGTCTGGTGTCCGGGGTTGGTGTAAAATCGCCAACAATTGCCTATGGTACCAATCGAGCTGACTGGAGCTATATCCCCGGCGGGACGTTCTGGAGCGCCGTGAATCTGGTTCGTCCGGACTTTCCGGAAGACAAAGAATGGCCGTTTCTGTGGCAGGAACGGGAATATATCATCGGCGGTGCCTGTACCTACATGTTTATCGTCCTGGCTGCCGATCATCTCTTGACCAGTCAATGATTGTAATTCATTATCGGATATGAGGAACATCATTGCCATTATAAACAAAAGGAGAGAAAAAATGTTTAAACCACTCTTTAAATTAAGAACGTTGAAGATTGGAAGTATGTTTCTGGCAATTGCTCTGACCATATTCAGTGCAAATGCTCAGCTCGTCACCAATGGCAGCTTTGAAAGTACCGCTCCTGGACAATATACCGGAACAGAAATCGAGGGATGGCTGATCCAGGTTGATGCCGGAAGTGGCGTTTTCGAAGTCGTTGATGATATGGCGCAACAGGGAAGTCACTCCTTGAAAGTTGATGTAAGTGCCATCGGTTCGAACCAGTGGGATATTCAAATCGTCGGCGACAGTATCCCCGTAATTCCCAGTGAAAAATATCGCTTTACGGTCTGGGCAAAATCACAAAGTTCAGGTGCTCAGGTCAATTTCACCGTCGGTAACTACAGCTACAGTGAATATGCTGCGATTCGCCCGGCAAATCTGACCACCGCCTGGAAAGCCTATTCAAAAGAGTTTATTATCACCGACACGGAAACCGTCATCCGGGCTCCGATTCACTTCAACTATTCGGCAAATGTTGGAAATACAATTTACATTGACAACCTGCGGATCATCAATGTCAACGATGTAAAAAAACCGGTTATCGTGGAAGCCGAATCCGGCGAACTTGGCAGTGATTTCGATACTCTCACGGCGGGTGATATTACCTATATAACTCCAAATACGAACTGGGAAAATTTTAATCCGGGTTCACCGAGTCGTATTAATACCTACCAGGTAACCTTTCCCGATTCCGGCACATACAACCTTTTTGTAAAGGTACGGGTAGGATCAAATACTTACAATGATGACAGCTTCTTCTATGGGGATGGATTTGGCATTAAGGATTCTGTCAATGATGATGACTGGATCATGGTCAATGGTCTGCAGGTTGCCGGCTTTGCGGATTCCAGTGACATTGTAGATGGAGCCGGAGCCCTTACCGAAGGTGTCTGGAAATGGGTTAATTTGTCTAAGAACATCTATCAGAGCGACACCTGTATCACCTTTTATGTACCTGAAGACAGCCTGACCCGGATTTTCCAAATCGGTGGTCGCGAAGATGGGTTGGATATTGACAAGTTTGCCTTCGGTCGGGCGGATTTGAATTTCACCGTCTCAAATCTGGAAAAAGGAGAAGCCGGTAGCCCGCCAAATCCGGTCGAAATATATGCAGGACCGCCCCTGGCAACCGGAAAATCAAAATTCCTGGGTTGTGCCTATAGTTCAGCCCAGGCTGAAAATTTTGAATCCTACTGGAACAAAGTCACTCCGGAAAACGCCGG
>DSAS01000156.1 GCA_011046365.1 Fidelibacterota bacterium | reverse complement strand
TTCCAAAATAGTGGGTGTACATTTTACTTAAATTTATTAAATTATGTCGCTTTGAAAGTTACTTGAAATGAGGTAGATACAGAAGTCCGGGATTCGGATTCTGGTTCACCTTAGAATAGATACTATGGAAATATAGCGGATTATATCAGACTATTTTAAGAATAGTGTGCCGGGAAAATTAACGTAATTTGACAGGAAATAGTAATTGGAGGAATGCTTAATGGCAAAAATTCTGATCGTTGATGATGATACTGATTTCGTATCTGCAGTCGAACTCATTTTGACCAGCAGTGGCTACGAAACGGTGGTTGCGGCTTCACGTCAGGAAGGCATGAAGAAATTTGAGTCCGAGAAACCGGACCTCATTCTGCTTGACGTGATGATGGATGAACCGGATGATGGTTTTGTGATGGCTCAATCACTAAAGAAAAAATCAAAAGAGACGCCAATTTTGATGCTGACCAGTGTCGGACAGGTAACCGGAATGGATTTTGATAAAGACAGTGAAATGGTGCCGGTTGACGATTTTGAGCAGAAACCGATTATGCCGAAACAGTTGCTTAAAAAAATAAAACAATTACTTGGCAAATAAGGAGATGGCGGATGCAGGTTATCGAAAGAGAAAAGATCATTGGACAAATCGAAGATTTAAAAAAGAAACATGGTATCGACCGTTCGGCCTTACTACCAATTTTACAGGATTTGCAGAAAATATACGGGTTTCTGCCCAATATCGTTATGCAGGAAGTCGCCCACAGTATTGGCATTCACCCTGTTGAAGTCGAAGGTGTAGCCAGTTTCTACAGCTTTTTCCGCACCAAGGAAAAACAGGGTAAATATGTCATTCGCCTCTGCCAGACGATATCCTGCGATCTGGCGGGGAAACAGAATGTTGCCCGGCAGTTCGAGAATGAGCTGGGAATAAAATTCGGCGAAACTACAAGAGACGGCATGTTCACCCTGGAATACACCAACTGTTTGGGAATGTGTGATCAGGGACCGGCGGTGATGATAAACGATCGCCTTTTCGCCAGGGTGGATGCCGAACGCGCTTCCCAGATTATTGCCGACTGTCGCCGGGATTTCCTGAAAAGCGATTTCCCGGAAGTTGTCCCATCGGATATAAAAAAAGCCGGTCCGATCCTGGATAATGGCATTAAACCGGTTGAATCGCTCAAAAAAGCACTCAAGATGTCCCGTTCGGATATCATTGCGACGATTCGTGAATCGGGATTGAAAGGGCGCGGTGGCGCCGGTTTTCCAACAGCGATCAAATGGCAGCTGGCTGGTGCAGCAAAAGGCGCAAAAAAGTATGTCGTCTGCAACGCCGACGAAGGTGAACCCGGCACATTCAAGGACCGGATGCTTCTGTACGAGAAAACCGATCTGCTGCTGGACGGCATGACCATCGGCGCTTACGCAATCGGCGCAAAAAAGGGCTTTATTTACCTGCGCGGCGAATATCTCTACATGCGAAAATATCTGGAAAAATCCCTTTCAAAACGCCGCTCCCAGAATTTGCTGGGTGAAAAAATCCTGGGCAATAAAGATTTCAGTTTCGATATTGAAATCCGCATGGGGTCCGGTGCCTATGTTTGTGGCGAAGAGACCGCCCTTATCGAATCCCTTGAGGGATACCGTGGCGAACCCCGCAACCGCCCCCCTTTCCCGGTTGATACCGGTTTCCAGGGTAATCCGACTATCGTAAACAATGTGGAAACTTTCATTGATGCCGCCCTGATTATTTCAAAAGGCGCTGTTTGGTTTAACGAATACGGAACAGAAAAATCCAAAGGCACTAAGATATTCAGTATTTCCGGCGATTGCAGACAGCCTGGTATCTATGAATTTCCCTTCGGGCTAACCGTTACCGAATTGTTGCAAGAGGTCGGTGGCGAAGATGCCAAAGCCGTGCAGATCGGCGGCGCATCCGGGCACTGTATTGCCGTAAAGGATTTTCACCGCACAATCGCCTATGAAGATTTAGGCTCCGGCGGTTCAATCATCATATTCGGTCCTGAAACCGACATGCTTCAGGTGGCGAAGAATTTCCTGGAATTTTTTGTAGAAGAATCCTGCGGACAGTGTACTCCCTGCCGGGACGGAAATCCGAAACTGTTGGAAGGCATAGAACTGCTGGAAAAGGGTCGTTGCTCAGTCACCTATCTGAATGAACTCAAAAAGCTTGGCGAGACAATCCAGATTGCCTCAAAGTGCGGTCTCGGACAATCCAGCCCGAATGCCTTTCTGTCTATTATTGATAACTTTAAATCAGAAATCCTTGGCCGCGTGCCGGAAGCTGACTAAGGAGGAACTAACATGCAAGAAAAAGATAAACTGTTTAAAGAAGAATGCCGTTCGCCGAAAAGCACCCTGACTGCTGCTGTAAAATCTCCGGTTAATACCGAAGCCATTGGCGCCTTGATTAAAGTCGTCATTGATGATAAAGAGATCAAAGTTCCCATGGGTACTACCATTCTGGAAGCAGCGAAAATACTGGGAATCAATATTCCGACCCTCTGTTACCACGCAGATTTGTGCATCAGCGGCGTCTGCCGTATCTGCGTGGTAGAAGTCGAGGGATATCGCACACTGCAAGCCTCCTGCGCTTTTCCCATTACCACCCCGATTAAAGTCCATACGCACACCCGCAAAGTCCGTCAGGCGCGCCGGCATGTCCTGGACCTGCTGCTGTCCAATCATTACGGTGAATGCTACAGCTGCGTCCGCAATAACAACTGCGAACTACAGGAACTGGCTAACGAATACGGCGTGGATTTCTATCGCTTCGGACATGTGGAAACACCGACTTTTGGTACCGATAATTCCTCCTATGCCATCGTACGCGACATGGATAAATGCATTATGTGTCGGCGCTGTGTCCGAACCTGTATTGATCTGCAGGAAGTCGGTGTCTATGAAGCGGTCGGCAAAGGCGCCGAAACGCGGATCGGAACATTTATGGACAATCCGATGGCGGAACTGATCTGCATCAACTGTGGTCAGTGTATCAACCGCTGCCCCACCGGCGCACTGCATGCCAACGATCCATCCGACGCCATCTGGGCTGCCATTGACGACCCGACCAAACATGTGGTCATTCAAACTGCCCCGGCACCCCGTTCGGCGATCGGGGAATGCTTCGGTCTGGAACCGGGAATTCCGCTGACCTTCGAGATGAATACCGCCATACGCTACTGCGGCTTCGACAGAGTGTTCGACACCAATTTCAGCGCCGATCTGACGATTATCGAAGAGGGTACCGAGCTGATCTTGCGGCTGTACAACGCCCTGGTTAAAAAAGAACCGGAATTTCTGCCCCAATTCACTTCCTGTTCACCCGGCTGGGTCAAGTACATAGAACACTTTTATCCCGAGATGCTGGGGCATGTGTCTTCGGCAAAAAGTCCGCAACAGATGTTCGGCGCGGTGATAAAGACCTATTATGCTCAACTGAATAATATTGATCCGGCGGATATCGTGACAGTCGCCTTGATGCCCTGTACCGCCAAGAAATTCGAATGTAATCGTCCCGAGATGAATGATTCCGGATTCAAGGACATTGACTACGGTCTGACGACCCGGGAACTGGCTCAAATGTTCAAAGAAGCCGGGATTGATCTGGTGAATATGAAAAAATCCGATTTCGACGATCCTTTCGGTACCCGCACCGGCTCAGGCGTGATATTCGGTGCCACCGGCGGTGTCATGGAATCGGCAATCCGAACAGTTTATGAACTGATTACCGGCGACAAAATCGAGAACCTTTTCGATCATGCCAATATCGTTCCTGTCCGCGGCTTCGAAGGAATTCGTTATGCCGAACTGCCGATTAATAAAGTTGGTCCTGTCCCCGATCTGCTAAAATCGCTTCTACCTGACTTGGATTGGCTGAAAAGCGCCGTCCTGAAAGTGGCGGTTTGTCACGGCACCGCAAATGCAAAAAAAGTACTCGAAAACATCAAATCCGGCGGTAAGCTGAGTGAATGCCACTTTATTGAATTCATGGCTTGTCCGGGTGGATGTCTCGGCGGCGGCGGTATGCCGATACCCACCAACGAAAAAATCCGCGCCGCCCGCGCCAGAGCCATTTACGCCGAAGACGAGTCGTCGGAAGTAAGGAAATCCTATGAAAATCCGGCGGTGACGAAACTCTACAGCGAATTCTTTACCGAAGGTCCCTGCAGCCACAAAAGCCATAAACTACTGCATACGCACTATCTGGAGCGCGGTAAGAAACTCGTCTGAGTTTTTCGCTTGAATAACGAAAAAGGCTGCTCTCAGCGGGTAGCCTTTTTTATTCTCTTTCAAATTGAACTGACAGGTTTGCATTAGGCGATATTAATTTCTGCTGGGATTCTGTCTTGATAAATTCCATGATAAAAAAACTCCGTGAGGAGTTAAATCTGAATAACGTCAGGCAAAGCCTGGTGATCCAAAGACCGCCCTCCACCCTCAACTCCAGAGGAGTTGAACGATTGTCGTCATCGTCGGTAGACATCAGTAATTTATCACTTTCGCATCGGGTTTGTTCAACCACTTCGCGGTTGGTAGATTATGGTATTGCATCAGTGTCCATGAATTTCATTCATGGCTATTCATATTGAATCCCTGCGGGCTTCCATTCAGAGAACAGGAATTGTTTTTTTATTCTTATTCAGTAACTCCTGAAAGAGGAACGCCTTTTATATGCTTTCAATTCTCGATATTGTGCAATAAGAGGAGTCTCAAATCATGCAGACCCGAATCGGCTAAAAACCTGACTGCCGAAAAAATTATCTCTGGATAACCATTTTCGGTGCTTCAGCCGGATTTTTTATGCGCCACTGATACAGACCGGCTGAGACTTTATCGGCATTGTGCGCCAGAACTTGCAGTCCTTTGTCCACCGTAATACTCAATGTACCGCCGACATTGACATCCAGCGCCTGAATCTGACTGGCATCCTTATCCGCCAATTTAAAAGATTCAATCTGCAGCACGCCATCATCCCGATTTTTAAATGAGAAGATTGCCACTTCCTTTGACAGAAAATAGTAGTCCACTCCCGCACCGCCTGCCTTTGCGGCTACGACGTCAAACCGTGCATTGCCGATATATTTGGCTTTCTTAATCTCCGGCAACTGACGAAGTTCCTTTTCCTGCTCTTTTAATTGCTTTTCATCGGCTTTCGTAAATTTACCCTCCTGAATCGAAGCCAGCGCCAAAGCAAATACCAGTTTACCATCGTAATCAAAGGTGTAGCTGCCATCTTTTTTGACATTAATACTGACATCGAAATCTTCCGGCAAATAACAGGCTGTTTGGAAGCAGAGCATTGCAATGAACAACCCAAACATGAAAATGTGGTTTCGTTTCATTTTGGACTCCATTAATAAGTAGACACAATATAAGACAATCGCCGAATAAAAGAAATTGAAAATCAGCGCTTTCGAGCCGTCAGAGCGTCAGGGCGATCAAATAGCTCATATAACCGCCAAAGGCAGCCAATAAAAACTCGTCTCCAAGCGGTACAGTTTCTTTTTTTTTGTCCGGTGAATATGGCGATGAAGTGAAACAGCGTTCCACCTCACCAGCCAGCCGGCACCTTTGATGAGCAGGATAAATCCGCCAATTAATATCAATAAAATGACCGTCATATTTAAATCCCTTCTTCGATAACAACCGGTGTAAAGTTTATTATTTATTTTCTTGAAAAAAAAATACTATGTTTAAACGGAGATATTTTATGCGGCTCAACTGGTCACTTCAGAAAAAAATCTTAGGCGGATACAGCCTCGTGCTGGTTCTTCTGGTTGCTGTCCTGACATGGGCTTTTATAAACCTGGATGAATTGGGTCGCGCAAGTGATTCTATTCTCAGTGAAAACTATAAAAGTATTATTGCCGCTGAAAATATGATTGATGCCATAGAACGTCAGGACAGTGCCATTCTGCTAATAATGACCGGATACCATAATGAGGGAAATTCTCAGTTTCAAAAGAATATCAGTCATTTTCTGCAGTGGTTTGCCCGGGCGAAAGATAACATTACAATCGTCGGAGAATCCGATATTATTGCTAACCTGGACAGCAGTTATGATCAGTATTTGAACTGTTTTTCGCACTTAAGACTGCTTTTCAATTCGCATAGCACGGATGTTGCAGAATATTATCACGAAACTGTTCTGCCGCTATTTAATAAGGTCCGCGAGAGTTGTATCAGCTTACGCGAAATAAACCAAATGACCATGTTTACAGCCAGTGAAAAAGCCCAATCAATCGCCCGCCGGGCTCTCTTTTCGATGTCGGTTATCGGTCTGTCTGCCTTGATTGTCGGCATGATCTTTAGTCTGATCCTCTCCCGCTTGATTGTACGACCACTACGCCAGATGATCGAAGCCACCGAACAGGTAGCTGGCGGCAATTATGACGTCACGGTTCCGGCTGGCTCCAGTGACGAACTCGGTCAGCTCGGGCAGAGTTTTAATACTATGGTCCGGCAGGTAAAATCGTTCCATGACCTTAACATCCGTCAAATTTTCAGTAAAAAAAGAAAAGTGACGCAATCCTGCGAAGCATTGATGATGGATTATTTGTCGTTGACAGTGATTATAAAATTGTAAACATGAATCCGGCTGCTCAGCAAATAATTGGGAAAAATACCGAAAATGTGATTGGTTTACATTTTTTAGAGATTCTGAAACGGGATGAGATATTTGCATCCATCAAAAAAACCATGGAATCCGGCAAGACCCATAATATTGATGAATTGCAAAATGTCATTTCAATTGATAAGGACGGTCAAACATCATATTACCAGTTTTCGATTCTCCCGGTTTTGGAGAAGCAAGGTCAGCTGCTTGGGGTTGTGCTCCTGTTGAAAAATGTTACCCGATTAAAAGAACTTGAGAAATTAAAAAGCGAATTTGTCATGGCGGCTTCTCATTAACTGCGCACTCCCCTGACTAGTATGGGTATGAGTATAAAACTGCTGATTGAGCAGCTTTCCGATAAGTTGAATGATGATCAGAGAGAATTACTCAACGCCGCCGATGAAGAACAACAGCGATTACGTTCCCTGGTGGATGATTTACTGGACTTATCAAAAATCGAAGCCGGGAAAATGCAGATGGAGTTTCAAGACGTTGCGGTCAATAGTCTGTTTCAACGCGCTCAAAAGGTCATGGTCAGTCAGGCAGAGGAAAAAGGAATCCGTTTTGAAGTAAATACGCCGTCTGAAAAAATAATCGTAAAAGCAGATCCGTCAAAAATAATCTGGGTTCTGACGAATTTAATCGGGAACGCTTTACGATATACCGATTCCGGGGGGACGATCAGGTTAAATGCCGGGATTTACTCGAGAATTGTATATTTGTCAGTCGAGGATACGGGAGCTGGGATCCCCCCGGAACACCAGGCGAAAATCTTCGATAAGTTCGTGCAGGTCAAAAACGAACGCAGTACCGGCGGAACAGGTCTGGGACTGGCAATCTGTCGCGAAATTGTTCGTGCTCATGGTGGTACTATTTGGGTTGACTCAGAACCCGGCAAGGGCAGTAAATTCACTTTCACTATCCCATCAGCCTATCTAAACAAGGAGTAATTATATGGAAGAACAATCATCGGTTTTAATAGTTGATGATGAAAAAAACATTCGTCTGACGTTATCGCACTCACTGAAACCTATGGGATTTGATACTGAAACCGCTATCACCGGCGAAGAAGCTCTCGAAAAAATTGAGAATAAAGAGTTCAAATTAGTCTTACTGGATATTAAACTGCCTCTATTGATGGAATTGAAGTCTTACGAAAAATCCGACAGTCACGACCAGATATTGCTGTGATTATCATTACGGCGCATGGGACGATTGAATCTGCCGTGGAAGCGATGAAATTAGGTGCCATTGATTTTCTCCAAAAACCCTTCACTCCTGATGAAATTCGCGATCTTGTGACAAAAATAATGGAACGAAAATCACTCGATGAGAGTAATCCCGCTGATTATAATATTTTCATCGAATTGGCGAAAAAAAGTATCAATGAACGTCATTTCGATGCGGCTGCCTCTCATTTAAAGAAAGCGATATCCCTAAATCCCTCCAATCCCGACGCATTTAATTTTTTGGTCTGCTCTATGAAGTACAGGGCAATATCCTGGAGGCTCAGAAAAAATACCGTGCGGCGCTGGCGCTGGACCCAACATTTACACCGGCAAGGAAAAATCTTGATCGGGTCACCGAGTATCGTGATAATCGGACTATTCGGGAATAATCTCTTATGACCAAACGTTCCTTATACGCTCTGGTTCTGGGATGCAGCAGACTTGGAGCCTTTCTTGCCAATCGCCTCAGTGAAAAAGGACACAGCGTCGTTGTTATTGACGAAGATGAGGCTTCATTCTTACTGTTGGACAGAAATTTCAGTGGTTTTAAAATCGAAGGAAATCCTGTGGAAACGGCTGTGCTGCATCAAGCCAAAATTCATAAGGCAGACATTGTTATCGCCACCACCAGAGATGACAACATCAATATTATGTGCGCCCAAATTGCCCGGAATATTTTTAAAGTACCCCGTGTAATTTCCAGAATTTTCGATCCCAGTCTCAATGATTTTAATTTACTGAAAGATATCGAAACCATTTGCCCAACGACATTAACAGGTGATCTGATGATAAAGACAATCCTAGACGAGGATAAGGATATACAATGAAATATATAATTGTGGGGGGTGGCAATTCGGTCTACTATCTCAGCCGGTCGCTTACATCAAAAGGTCACCACATAACTATAATCAATCGTAATCACAATGAGTGTACGCATCTGGCTCGTAAACTGAAGGCGGTAATTATCAACAGTGACGCAAGTAATAAAAAAATATTAGAGCAGGCGGGTGCCAGCTCAGCCGATGCAATCTTTGTGATTACCCTAAATGACCATGATAATCTGGTCATCTGTCAGTTATCTCAAACAATATTTAATATTCCAAAAATTTTTACACTGGTTGACGATCCGGATAATGAATTCATATTCAACCAATTGGGTGTGGAAAAGGTATTGTCAATCAACCGCATTTTAACCTCACTTATCGAAGAAAAAACCGGCTATGATGATGTAACCAACCTTTTATCACTGGCAGAGGGTAAAGTTAATTTCACAAAAGTAAAATTGACACCGGCATCACCAATCCTTAATAAGAATCTCTCGGATATCTCTATGCCTGAAAATACACTCATTGCTGTAATTATTAGAAACGTGAATCCGATTATTCCAAGAGGTTCGACAACCTTGCAGGCAGATGACCAGCTGATTGTCCTGAATAGACCGACGGAACACAGCAAGGTCATCCGATTATTGACGGGTGAAAAATAAGATTAGCCGATGCGTTTTGATCAAATCCTGATAGAAAAATACCGCTCGATTGGTTCTCATCTGGGATTTGTTTTTATCATTATCGGTGGATTACTACTGACTCCATTACTGGCAATTCCTTTTTTCCCATCTGAAATTGAATATATAAATGCATTTATTATTCCGGGTATTCCTCTAATCGTACTTGGCGGATTATTTTATATCAGATTTGCTAAGATTCATTCGCATCCCTTGTTAACCCATGAAGCAGGTGTAATCGTATTATTAGCCTGGCTGATCGCCTTTCTGAGTTCGGCAATTCCATTTATCATAATTCTGAAGATAGGTTTTCCACAGGCATTATTCGAATCTGTGAGCGGTTGGACGACCACCGGTTTATCCGTTATTAATGTTTCAGAATCACCGCATATTATCCTTTTATGGCGGAGTATTATACAACTCGCAGGTGGAGCCGGTTTTGCCATTATGATGGTTGCAGCATTGACAGGAATATCGGGCTCAGGACTGTCAAAAGCTGAAGGACGCAGTGATCAGCTGGTTCCCCAAGTCAGACGATCGGCTCAAATAGTGATGTTGATTTATATGATCTATTTGATCTTTGGGGTTATCACCTATGTTTTAGCAGGTATGTCATTTTTTAACGCCATTAACCACACTTTTTGTGCAATTTCAACCGGTGGCTTTTCCACCCAAACCAAATAGTATCGGTCACTGGAATTCACCAGCCATTGAGGCAGTAACCATTATTTTAATGATTTTTGGTAATTTGAATTTCATTATTGCTTACCTGCTTTTGCAACTTAGATTCCGTGCCTTTTTAAAAAATGGTGAGGTGCGTTTATTCGCATTTTTATTAATTATCGGAGCTGTAATTCTGTTCTTCCATTCCACCACTATTCTATATGGGAATATATCAAAAAGTATCCGGGTCGCAATTTTCGAGGTGGTCAGTGCATTGACTACCACCGGTTTTTCCACTGTCTCCTATAATACCTGGAATGATGGCGGATTAACGCTGTTAATAATCCTTATGCTCATTGGCGGTGGAGCCTGTTCTACTGCCGGTGGCATAAAGCAGTATCGAATATATATATTGCTAAAGGCTCTGGTTTGGGAAATTCGCAAGTGGTTATATCCGCCGAATGCAATAATTCAGCCTTATATTTGGGAATCAGACCGAAAATATTTTATCAGCGAGCGACAGATAAAAACCATCTCCCTTTTCCTGTTTTTATACCTGCTTACTTATTTTCTGGGAACTTTCGCAATCGTTCTGCATGGAATTCCGCTAAGAGATGCCTTGTTTGAATTTGCATCAGCGCTTGGTACAGTAGGATTGTCAATCGGAGTTACTTCCGTGCATATGTCTCCTTCAATATTATGGATAGAAATGATTGGAATGTTCTTGGGGCGACTCGAATTTTTCATTATTATTGTAAGTTTGATCACACTTATCAAAGACATTTGGCGAAGTATAATAATGAAAAGGAGATAATCATCCTCCGGCTGCATTTGCAGTTCATAATTTTATTAGCGATAAACACTATTTTTGAATACTAAAAAGATAGATACCCCCTGCCAGAATCAAGATATCCTCAGCCACCCGTTTCCAGCTGACCAGCGATCCGGCTGCATCCAGCGAAAAACAGCCGCATTCGATATCCAGCCCGCGCAGAATGGCGCTGATGATCAAAATGATAAAGATAACGGTAATCCCGCTCAATAATAATGCCGCCGTCTCGACCCAGATACCCAGCAGCAGCGCCAGCCCGATAAAGGCTTCCAGCCAGGGCACGATAACCGCACAAAGATTTAATAACTCAATCGGCAGCAGCCGGTAATTGTAGATAATTTCCGCGAATTTTTGCGGATTAGTGATTTTATCCAGCGCTGCATAGAGAAACAAAAATCCGAGAATTACCCGCACCACAATTCGCAAATAAAAATGAAAGTCACGCTGTCTCATGACTGGTCTCCGACACTGATCGGGTAACCCGCACTTTGCCACCGATCCCAACCGCCGAAAAAGAAATAGACATCGGTAAAACCCAGCTCACTTAGCAGTACCGCCATGTCAATGCTTTGGGCACATTCTTCGCCGTCGCAATAGCTGATCAGGGTTTCGTTCCTGGGTAAATCGGGCAACAGATCAGCGGAATAGTCCAGCGTTTCCAGAGGAATGGACACCGCCCGGGGGATATGCCCGGCACGATAATCAGCGGCGCTCCGGGTATCAACAAATATTGCACTGTAATTTTGAAAATGCCGGTATGCCGTTTCCAGATCAATTTCCTCAGGTGCGTGGATGCTGACATTCTGACGGGATGCCAGAATTTGCCGGCGATTCTGGAAAATCGGCACCTTTGTCTGCCTGGCGCCGGCAACAATTTGTCTGTGCGGCGTAATTAAAGGAATCCCGCGGGGCGAAAAATGATTAAACAGCAGGGCAAAAAGTGCCGCGGCAATCACCACAATGAGCGACCGCCTGACAAGCAAAGCAAAATTGAACGCCGAATCTGTTCGTTGCTTCCGATAATTTTCCAATTTTGAAAACCAAATTATTTGACTTTCGGCATAAAGGATATAAATTTCAATCATAAAAAACAAACTGTTTTTATGATGCAGCGACCGAAAATTACACAATTAGCGATTCTGGCACTTTTCTTTTCACTTTTTGTCTCTCTCAAAGCATCAATTCTTGATACACCCGAGGTACAACTCAGCCCCGCCCAGCGTGAATGGTTGCTCGATCATCCCGAAAAAGCGAAAGAGCTGTACATTGCTGAAATAGATACAGCCCGACAGAAAGAGGTTGCGGCTTTTAATGTTGCCTTTATCTCCTTTCAACAGGGTGATTTGACCGGGACCGATAAGTATCTCAATTTAGCACTGTCCATTAATCCAAAATATGGACCGGCGCTCTATCTGAAAGGCAAGCTCGAATATGAACGCCGCAATGTCCGCAACAGTCTGAATGCCCTTAAACAATCCATCAAAAACCATCCGCATCGGGAATTGCCCAACTACTTCATGGGTAAAGTGCTTTATGAACGGAAAAACTACGAAGCCGCCATTGATTACCTGGAAGATGCCATCTCAGCTTTCAAACTCTATACCTTCTCCTATGCGCTACTCGGTCAGCTGTACATCGAAATCAAACAGCTGGATAAAGCCATTGACATTTTGGATAAGGGCTTCGTCTACAGTCACGATGCAGAAATTATCTACTATCTGGCAAAAGCCTATGAGTTATCAAATAACCTGAAAAAGGCGCTTGAGTTTTACGGGCTGTTTGCCTATCTGTATCCCCGGCATCCCTACTATCCGCAGGTTAAGAAATTTCTGGACAATCACCAGATACACAAATACTGGACAAACCGGCTGGAACCAATCCCGCCACGGGGCGAGGAATCGCACTTTTTGCCTGTCGGTGAGGAATATGTCTACAGCGTACATTGGGGCCCTATACGGGTGGGTGAACTCCATACGGTAGTGCTGGAAGAATTGCAATATAATGGAATTGATGCCTATAAAGTCCAGTTCAGCATGGACTCAAATCCTGCATTGGCTTTTATTGCGTCGTTGCACAGTGACTATATAACGATTATTGATCAATCCACAAAGCAGACTCTGCGCCATTTCCTGCATCAGCGTGAAAATACCATCGTCGCCGACAAAGTCTACGATTACGACCGGGCTAAAGGGCTTTTCAAATGCCGTACCGTACACGAAGACGGACATATTGATTATCTTGAAAAGTATTTACCCAGAGACTGCATTGACGGCACTTCAATTCTATTTTACGCCCGCCAGGTGGTCAGTGAGAGTCGTCGCGAAATTGTTTTGACCACTATTGACGAAACCTTTGTATTGTCTGATATCCGCTTTGACAATATCAAGGAACCCATCATGGTGCGGGGACAAACGGAGAATGTCTTCCGGGTCAGCGGTGAGCTGTTTTATAAAGGGATTGTCGGCTTCACAGGAAATTTCTGGGGCTGGTTCAGGGATGACCCGACCTATCTACCCGTGGCTTCAGATTTTGAAATCTGGGTTGGTCGCATCAAGGTGACTATGGCTAGTGAAGAAGATCAAAAGCTGCACCGCTATCGTCAGTGATACATTTTATAAATAATGAAGGTTGAATGATATAGCATGAATCAAAGGACACTTCCTCTAATACTCGGTTTGATGACGTTGATGACATCCTGCAGCCTCAACCGGCTGGTGATTAATGCCGCCGGCGGTTTTATGGAATCGGGCATCGAAGTCATCTACGCGGAAGGTGATCTGGAAATTGCCGAACAGTTTATGGCGAATAATCTGAAAATAATTGAGCTGTTGTTGCAGCGTGATCCGGACAACCCCGAACTGAATCTTCTGGCGGCTCAGGGCTTCGGTGCCTTTGCTATGGCATTTGTGGAGGATGAAAATCCACAGCGGGCGGCGCGATTGTATCAGCGGGGATTGGATTATGCCTTCCGGTCACTGCCCGAAAAGTTAGCCTTTAAACCTGATATTAAACCGCAAGATCTGGAAATTCTATTGACAAAATACACCAGCAAAGAGGTACCCTCTCTCTTCTGGCTGGGCTATAACTGGGGTTCACTGGTACTGCAAAATCTGGACAATCCGCGCATGCTCCTGAATCTATCCAAGGTGGAAATGATTATGCAGCGGGTGCTGGAATTGGATGAAAGTTACAATTTCGCCGGTGTACATCTGTTTTATGGCACCTTTTATGCCGCCCGTCCGCCGCTGCTGGGTGGGAATCCCGAAAAGGGACGCAAACATTATGAGCGGAATCTGGAATTGACCGGCAATAAATTTTATATGACGAAATACTTCCTGGCGCGGTATTATGCCGTTCAGGTCCAGGATCGTAACCTCTTCTATCAACTAATCCGGGAAATCGTTGATCTAGATATTGATCAGTATCCGGAAATCCGCCTGATGAATTCTCTGGCAAAAAAGAAGACGGCGGTGCTCATTGATAATCAGGATCAATACTGGTAATAAATACGAGGCGCTATGAAACTTCAAAAATTCTTTTCAATCTGGCTGATTCC